>NZ_JANNDR010000250.1:0-4423 GCF_031378165.1 Chamaesiphon sp. OTE_75_metabat_556 | reverse complement strand
CAGCAATAAGAAAAATCGGAAACTAAGCAATACTCACAACAACCATTAGCTCGATCGTAAACTTGTTTTCGTAGCGCGACAGAAATATATGTTTTGCTCATTCAGACTGGGCTTCCTTGAGCTTTATTAAAGCTCTAGCCTTTGCCATTCTGACAATATGCTCCAGGATTGATACCCCTGCCATAACTGCTCTTCTGCTGAGACGCTACGCGATCGATGAAAAATTAGACAACGAAAAATTAGACAACAAAGGTTAGATCGCGGATAAGCTGTTCTACATCTAATTTTTTTGACTGAATCGCTTACAGCAACGGTTATGGAGTGCCAATAGAGTGGTTTAAATGTCGAACAGCTTAGTGGATCGATCGAGTAGAATAGTCTGGGCTACTCATCCACCGCTAAAATGCAGGCATCACCTACTGGTATGCAAAAGTTACAAGCAACTGATTAGGCCAGATTAAGATACTCTTGAAAATAGTCATTATTTACGATAAAACCAGAAAATGACCGATATCGAAGCACAGGCGCAGGTAATTCTAGATTTTCTAGTCAAGCTGCCATTTGCTGATTGCCTGCCAATAACCAGAGATTTTGCAGATCTCACCACAAAGCCAGGTATTTATGCAGTGCGACATCGCACTGATGGTCTACTTTATATTGGCAAAGCTCAAGATATCAAAGAACGATTTCGGGGCGGACATAAAGCAGTCACTTGGTCATGGTTAGCAGAATATCATCATCAAGATGTGGCGATCTCGATCTATGAGATCGACTTTGGGCAGTGGCGGACGTTATCATCAAAGTTAGAAGGGATTATTCTCATTTGGAGTAAGCCCCCATTTAATATTCGGATACCGATGAGGGATGAGTCATGAAGTCAAGTAGTCCTGAAGCAGAGATAATCGAGCATCTAAGCCCAGTTGCGGCCAGGATGATGTTAGCGGCCTTACCAGACCATATTCGCAAGGCTTTTGAGCGAAGGGCACAGGAAATTGACTATCCGGTGGAAGCTGTGTTAGAAATGGCAATTGCCGGATTTTTGGATAGTGAATCTCTGAGCTTTGAAGATTGCCAGCCTCGCTATTAGCCTTAATGTGTGACATGAGTAGGGAACGATATCTACTGGCAATATGAAAAAGTTACAGCAAACTGCCGAGAAAATCACATTACGGCTAAAACCACCTGTCTACGATCGAGTAGCATTAAATTCGTTTGCCTGCGCTGCCACTATTCCTCTAATAACGATAACTGTTCGCTGCTGTCATTGCCCCCTTTCAAGCCCAAATGCCTCCGCGCGGCTGCCGTCACTACCCGTCCCCGTGGCGTCCGGTGCAGATAGCCGATTTGGAGTAGATACGGCTCGTAGACTTCCTCGATCGTATGACTGTCCTCACCTGTAGATGCCGCTAATGCTTCCAATCCGACAGGACCACCATTGAACTGCTCCGCCATCGTGGTTAATAATAATCGATCGACCCAATCCAAACCTAACGGATCGACGTTATAAATCTCCATCGCGGCACTAGCAATTTCGCCATCGATGAGGCTGTGGTTTTTGACTTGAGCATAGTCCCGCACCCGTTTTAATAGGCGATTGGCAATCCGAGGCGTACCGCGCGATCTTCTAGCAATTTCCGCTGCACCTTCTAAGGTGATGGCAGTATTGAGAATATCCGCTGTTCGCTGAACGATCAGCGTTAGTTCGTCCACCTCATAAAAACGCAGCTTCTGTACCAGTCCAAATCGATCGCGTAATGGCGATGTCAGCGAACCAACCTTTGTCGTCGCGCCCACGAGCGTAAATTTCGGGAGCGGAATACTCCGAATTTTGGCTGTATTCCCTTTACCGACGGTAATATCTAACCGAAAATCCTCCATTGCGGGGTAGAGAATTTCTTCTGTCATCCGTGGCAAGCGATGAATCTCATCTATAAATAAAATATCTCCAGGCTGCAACCCCATCAAAATCCCGACGATATCGCGTGGGCGTTCCAGTGCGGGTGCGGCGGTAATCTTGCAATTTACACCCATTTCTGATGCCAGAATCAGGGACATGGTAGTTTTCCCCAATCCTGGCGGGCCATATAGAAGTAGATGATCGAGGGATTCGTTGCGGACTTTGGCGGCTTGGATCGCAATATCCAGGACGCCTTTGAGATCTTTTTGACCGATATATTCATTGATACTACTAGGTCTGAGGCTTTCTTCCTGGATCTTTTCCTCAGGATTAGTAATATCAGCTTGTAATATTTCCGCGTCGGCAGCGACTACTGGCGTAGGGATAGCTGCTGGTTTTTTAGGATTACTTTTCTTCTCCTGCGGTGGCTGTGGGGCATCAGAGGCTGGCTGTTTGGAGGAGATAATGGCCATATCAGATGGTAGATGAGCGGATTTATTTCATTATCTCAATTAATCGTCGGATCCGCGCGATTTGGTAAAGCCAATGATGCTAGATGCTATACGCTGCTGACAACTTGAAACTGGTAAGATACATTCAGTTAAAGTAAATTTAATCAAATCAAATCAATAATTAGCATGACCTACACTCCCGAAGAACTAAACACGATCGCCCAAGCACCAATGAACATCGGGATGGCAGTTGCGATGGCCGATATGGGGATTATTTCGACCGCGATCGAAGCAGTTGCGCTGACTAAAGAAATCGTCGGTGCGGGCAAAAAATACCCAACTAATTCGATCGTCCAAGCCGCTTTCTCAGAAGCCGTCCTCGGTAGTGGCAAAATCAAAACTAAAAAGCCAGATGTTAAACCCGAAGATATTCAGTCTGGCGCATTTGTCACTCAAGCGATCGCTACTGTCGATAGTGCTGTAGCCACCATTGGTACCAAGGCGACACCAGCCGAGATTACCGAATTCAAGCAGTTTATCTATGCTTGTGCTGAAGCTGTCGCTAGTGCTGCAGGTAGTGGGTTATTTGGTTCGGGCGATCCGAAAATCAGCCCCACTGAAGCATCGGCTTTGACCAAAATCAAAGCTGGTTTGGGTATTTAGGTACTAATTCGAGTCTGGCGGCGATGCGATCGAGAAGTATTTCCAAAGGTGAGAGGACAGGCTAAAGTAGAGAAGCGATAAGAGGGTGTTTGAAAAACTGAGATCTAATCCCCCCAACCCCCTTAAAAAGGCTACGTTGTATACACAAGTCGGCTAGACTTCGTTTCTAGATCTAAATCCCCCAAACCCCCATAAAAAGGGGGCTAAGATCTGGTCAAAGTCCCCCTTTTTAAGGGGGATTTAGGGGGATTTACACCAACTACGGGTATTAAAAACAACTCTTCAAATATCCTCTAAGACAGTTGCGTAAATTACGCGGCTGGTTGTCTCGAAAAATTCTTACCCCGACTTCGATAACTATGACTCTCACGACAGAAACATTAGCTCGATCGGCTCCAACTACTGACATCGCCGCCGCGATCGAAACATATCAATTAGGCAAGGTATATCGCACTGGATTTTGGCTCAATCGCCAAGTTGAATCATTAAAAGACTGTACGCTGCAAGTCTATGAAGGCGAAACATTTGGATTGTTGGGCTTAAATGGTGCGGGCAAAACAACGCTGCTCAAAACATTATTAGGAATCGTCAAACCGACCAGCGGGAAAGGATTATTGCTCGGTAAACCGCTCGGAGATCGATCGATCAAACAGAAAATTGGTTATCTGCCTGAAAATCCCTATTTCTACGATTTTCTGACTGGCTGGGAGTTATTAGAATACACTGCTGGCTTATTTGAAATCCCCCACTCCGTTCAAAAACAACGTATTCCCGCATTGTTAGAATTAGTTGGTTTGACACAGTCGGCAGCCAAGAAAAAGCAACTCCGGCAGTACTCAAAGGGAATGGTACAAAGAGTCGGAATGGCACAAGCTTTAATGAACGATCCCGAACTGGTTTTCCTAGATGAACCGATGTCAGGACTCGATCCCTTGGGACGTAAACAGATGCGCGATATTATTGTTTCGCTAGGCGATCGTGGTAAAACGGTCTTCTTTAATAGTCACGTACTTTCGGAAGTAGAACAGATTTGCAGTCGCGTCGGTATCCTCGCTCGCGGTGAATTAATTTCCTGCGGTACTTTATCAGAATTACTGATAAATGAAGATGAATATTACGTTGTTTCCGGTCGCGGTGGCAATCCCGAAATCCTCGATCGCTGGATCGAACAGATTAATTATCAAGACGATCTCTGGTCGGGAAAATTGCGCGGCGAACCGCAAGAATTCATCGGGACGTTACGGTTGATGGATGCAGAATTGATCTCGCTCAATCGCGGTCGCGCCTCCCTCGAAGACTTTTTCATGGCACAGATGGAATTACGTGGGATTCGATCGAGTACTTAGAACATTAGAAAAATAGAGGTCAAAACCACAGGCTATTGGTATCGATCGATTAAGCGATTCGATCG
>NZ_JANNDR010000249.1:0-11908 GCF_031378165.1 Chamaesiphon sp. OTE_75_metabat_556 | reverse complement strand
GCCTCCATTGATGCCGCAAATTCCCCCTCCACGATACTCTTGAGCGGTTCGGGTTCTGCCCAACAACGACCCATAAATTGAGTGTGGACGAGCAAGAACTCTTTGTCTTGAGCCAAAAACTCTAGACAGGGTTTGAGTAATGCGGTCAAGATTTCTTCTACCGATGGCACTCGCCCCCCCGCCTGGAGTTGTTTGAGCATTGCCAATTCTTGCTCGACGATCGGACGAGCAAACCGCTCAACCACGGCTCGAAATAGCTCTTCCTTTGAACCGAAGTGATAGTGAACCGCCGCCAAGTTGACATCTGCCTCACCGATCACATTTCGTAATGTAGTGCCAGCAAAGCCTCGCTCGGCAAAGAGCCGTTTGGCAACACTAATGATTTGTTCTTTGGTGTCGATTATTGTAGTACCCACAATTTTCTGCATTGGTTCTAGTTCTGTCAATTGTAATTGAGAATTTGCCAATCCCCAACTGAATCCAGCTTCAGGGCGATTTCAGATTCGCACCTTGCCATTTCCTAAAATATCTGCTTTAATTGTATCAAACGTACGTTTGAATTAACGCTATTTAGCCAGAAACGTAGCTTAATCAGTAAAATACGATATTCTACCAAGCCTTCAGGGGTTCAAACAGCCATTTAACAGCCGATTGCTCATACTTCTATATTAAAACATACGTTTAGTTGATATCGATCCCCTTCCTCAAATCAGAAAGTTCAGCATGATACACAGTCAGAAAGTCAAAATTATTAGCAAGCAACTCCCATTTAGGCATTTAGTTGTGGGTGCAGTGGTGTTTTGGGGTGGATCTGCTGATTCACTCTGGCGGTTGCACATTCCTGCCACCCAACCCACCAAACCTTTAACAACTAACAAAAAAGTGCAGATTGCCCAGACTAGTTCTGCTCGAAAGGTTGCTGGACTGACAAATTCACAGGTCACAGGAGGGATCGATGACATTGATATTAACTAAATCGCCACCTGATGCGCCCACTGTTCGCCCTTCCCCGAATAGTATTTGGCAGGCATTAGCAGATCGAACTCCGTTAGGCTGGCTGCAACTTAAGAAAAGTAAATCGCGGCTGATGGTAGCAGTAGCTGGTATTGCCTTTGCCGATCTGTTGATGTTTGCTCAACTCGGCATTCAAGCAGCCTTGTTTGATAGCAATACCATGCTCAATCGCGGTATGGATGCAGACATCATCATTGGCAGTACTCAGTACCGGGACTTAAATCTGGCGAATACACTCCCCCGCCGTCGGCTCTATCAAATTAAAGATATCCCTGGCGTGCAATCTGCCGAACCGCTGTATGTATCGACGATCGTTTGGAAAAATCCTCAGACTCTGCGCAAAACTCAACTCACACTAGTAGGGCAAAGTCTCGATCGACCTGCGTTTACCTTTGACGAAATCAATCAAAATCTCGATCGGCTCAAGCAGCCCGATACTTTTTTGTTCGATCGATTGAGCCGAGGCACATACGCAGATGTCGTTGCCAAAGTTGCCACCGGACAGTCTGTGAAAACGGAAGTTCAACGTCGGACGATCGAAGTCACCGGACTGTTTTCACTCGGTGCCTCGTTTGCAACGGATGGAACACTGATCACCAGTGCCGAAACTTTTCTGCGCTTTTTCCCCGAACGCAGCTCAGGACAAATCACCTTGGGATTAATCAAAGTCAAGCCTGGTGTCGATCCCGATCTAGTCCTCGCCCAGATTAAAGCGATCTTGCCGCCCGATACGATCGCCTCCACAAAACAGCAATATGTAGATGACGAACAAGCCTACTGGCAGCAATCTACCCCGATTGGGATTGTGTTCACCTTCGGAACGGTCATGTCATTTGTCGTGGGGATCGTCATCGTTTTTCAGATTCTCTCGACTGACGTGAATGAGCACATGAGCGAATATGCCACGTTTAAGGCGATGGGATATCGCGATCGCTATCTGCTGGCGATCGTGCTGGAACAATCGCTGATTCTGGCATCGCTGGGATTTATTCCTGGTTTAGCACTCGCATTAGGGCAATACGCGCTGATTCAGAGCCTCGGTGCTTTGCCAATTTTCATGACCGTGGAGCGACTAGTGCTGGTCTTTTCATTAACTGTGGTGATGTGTGTGGTGTCGGGTGCAGTTACAACTCGCAGGCTGCAATCTGCCGATCCAGCCGATAATTTTTAGGAGTCAATATGAATTCAGTTTCGATAATTGCCCGCGATGCTACATTTGTTCAGCATTCAATTACTCCATCTTCAATTATTCAAGTTGAGAACTTAGACCACTTTTTTGGCGAAGGCGAACTCAAAAAACAGGTGCTTTTTGACATCAATCTTGCCATTAATGCTGGAGAAATCATCATCTTGACTGGCCCCTCTGGTTCGGGTAAAACGACGTTATTATCGCTGATGGGTGGCTTGCGATCGCCTCAATCTGGCAGTTTGCGGATGTTGGAGACAGAACTGGTCGGTGCGGCCAAAGCAGTTGCCGTAGAAGCCCGTCGCTCTTGTGGCTATATCTTTCAGGCACACAATCTCCATACCAGCCTGACGGCTCAAGAGAACGTGATGATGGGGCTAGAAGTCCACGGCACTTATTCACGTTCGGAGCGGCGCGATTTAGCGGTAGAAATGCTAGCAGTGGTGGGCTTAGGAGAACGGACTCAATACTATGCAGCAGGTCTTTCTGGTGGCCAAAAACAGCGAGTGGCGATCGCGCGTGCCCTAGTCAGCCGTCCTCAAATCGTGTTAGCCGATGAACCCACCGCCGCACTAGACAAGAAATCGGGGCGCGACGTGGTGGAACTGATGCAAAAACTGGCAAAAGAACAGGACTGCACCATCTTGATGGTGACACACGATAACCGGATCTTAGATGTTGCCGATCGAATTATCTACATGGAGGATGGGCATTTAAGCGATCGACCTGAGTCGGCGGCAATTGCCCACTCCCCGCAGTCAGATTAATTTGACAGCGTCAAATCATCGATTACCGACCGTAGGCTCCGCCAACGGCAGGTTAGCAAAGTAAATAATTCAATACTACCTATAGAAATGCCTGCTGAAGTCGCGGCTAATGATGCAAAGTCCGCCTTCGCGGACTGACATATTAGTCCGCGAAGGCGGACTTTGCATCACGAGGAGTGGTTTTAACCACTTTGAGTCTGGGTAGCAACGCAAAGTAAATAATATCCAGAGAACAATATTATGTTGGACAAACTGAGTGCTGGCAACCGAACACCTGTAATTTTGGGAACTATTGCGCTACTCGCCGTCGGTGGTGGCGGGATTTATCTGCAGCAACAGCAAGCAGCACAACAAACAGCAAAAGCACAATCGATCGCCGCAGCAACTAAATCGGTACCAACAACCGTCACCGCCTTGGGGAAACTGGCACCCAAAGGGGAAGTCATCAAGCTATCTGCACCCACATCAAACGAAGGTGTCAAAATCGACAAATTATTGGTGGAGGAAGGAGCGACAGTTAAGGCGGGGCAGTTAATTGCAATTTTGGATAGTCAAGGACGCTTGCAAGCAGCAGTAAATGAAGCTCAAGCCAAAGTCAGCGTTGCCCGAGCAAGTCTGGTCAAAGTTAAAGCTGGAGCCAAGCAGGGCGAAATTAATGCTCAGAAAGCCACCATCGCGAAGTTGCAAGCCGAGCAAGGGACGGGAATAGAAGCCCAGAAAGCGACACTTGCTAAGGTCGTAGCCGAAACAGTAACTCAAATCGAAGCTCAGAAAGCGACACTTGCCAAAGTCGTAGCCGAAACAGCAACTCAAACTGAAGCCCAAATCGGAGCCATTGCCGAAGCCCAAGCCGGACTTGCTAATGCTCAAGCGGAGGATAAACGTTATGCCACCCTCTATCGACAGGGCGCGGTGTCTGCTTCTAGCGGTGATACTAAGCGGTTAACTTTACAAACAAGTCAGCAGAAAGTAAATCAGGCTCAAGCAAATTTAAAACGGATTGAATCTTCAGGTCAGCAACAACTAGCTGAAGCTCAAGCCAATTTACGCCGGATTCAAACATCGGGACAACAACAAATCATTGAAGCACGAGCTAATTTGCGAAAGCTCGAAACATCGACGCAACAACAGGTCAAAGAAAGTCAATTTACCCTCAATAGAATTGCGGAAGTACGTCCAGTAGACGTAATGTCCGCCGAAACAGAGGTCAACAGTGCGATCGCATCACTCAAACGAGCCGAAGCAAATCTTACTCAAGCTTATATTAAGTCACCTCAAGATGGTCAAATTTATGAAATTTTTGCCCGTCCTGGGGAAGTAGTTAGTACTAATGGCATCGCGGATCTTGGCAAAACTAGTCAAATGTATGGGGTGATGGAAATCTACCAAAATGATATTAATAAAGTGCGAGTCGGACAGAAAGTAAAAATCACCAGTAATTCTCTACCTGGTGAATTGCAAGGGACGATCGAGCGAGTTGGCATTCAAATCAAGCGTCAAAATACGATCAATGCCGATCCTAGTAGTAATATTGACGATCGAGTTGTGGAAGTCCATGCGATCTTAGATCCACAATCTAGCCAAATGGCTGCTAAGTTTACTAACTTACAAATTCAAGCAGTTATTAACCTCAAATGAATCGTAAATAGTGAGCGACATCTGAAATTTGATCGCAAGTTTCTATAGATCGATTGACAATGCTAACTTCGATCGATCTAATCGACATGTTAAATAAAAGTATAGATAATTCGATCTTTTAGAATCAAATTTTTAATGTATCCTGTTGCAATCCCAACGTTAATTTCTTGACTACTTACCGCTTGCATTAGTTTAAATGTACTAACATTGACGGTAGATCCAATGTACCCACAAGATCTCTGCTTTTACTCATAATGGCTTAAATTAAAATCGTTAAAGTAACAATGAATACTTCTACTTACTTAGGTTTTTATGGTAATCTAATTTATCGTTGGCTTTTAGAGTTGTACCATCCTCAATAATCAGTATACTTTGTTACTTTCTGTTACCGTTGACAGATAACATCTAGCCTGTAGTATGTTAAGTATCTAAAGTATATAGTTAAAAAGTAATATAATTTTCACAAAAATAAGTGACACAAATCAGACATGAATTTTGTCCAATTCCTGGTTAAAACAAAGGATCGAAATTCAAAATGTGTAGATTCACTGTCAAGAATCGATCTAAAAATGCGGTCGATTACCCTCTGCTAAGGTAGATGTTAAAGCGAACGGTAGGAGATACCAACGAATAAACCTTGCTTTCAATCAAATTGACAAAGGGATCGTGCTGCCTAAAGTCTTCATTAGGAAGTTTGCTAACTTGCATCGATCAGAATGCGAAGTTTTCGCGCGATCGTTTAGCAGCTAGTTGCTAAATTTGGTTCACACACCTGTGATTACTGAATTGCCAAATCTTTTTAAATCAACACTTTGGCTCAGATCGTAAGTAGGTTTTGAGGACAGGATTCAGGATGACTCGATCTCTGAAATCGCTCAATAAATTAGGTTTGCCGATCGATTCCATCTAAATTTGCAGTGCAAACAACTATAAAGTATAAATGCTATCAAAAATCGAACAACCTAGCCTCATTTCCGGAGATCGAGATTCCGATCTTTCACAGTTATTACCCAAAAAACCTTTATTCTCAAGTCAAAAACTCGACTGGGCGGGGATTTTTCTTGAATATCACTGCCAGTCTACTTGGGAAACTCCTTACTTCTCTAGTCCTTACCATTCAATTATTGTTAATAACAGCCACCAAATCCAGATCGGGCGGTGGTCAGGTAATCATAAGCTGCATCAACAGTCGAACAAAGGGGATCTAACGATCTTTCCAGCCAATAGCCAAAATAAGCATAGCTGGAATCGAGAATGGGAATTCTTCTTATTGTGTTTAGATCCAAAACTGATGACTCAAATTGCCTATGAATCTATAGGTGTGGAGTCGATCGAAATCTTGCCCTGCTTTGCCACGCCCGATCCGCTAATTTACCAATTTTGCCAAGCGCTCATTTCAGAACTTAGATTAGGTGAATCATGCTGTTGTCTTTATGTCGAGCATCTGGTGTCAGCCCTGTCAATTCACCTGATTCGCAAATATTCTGCGAAAAACCATTCGCTCCGAGATGCTAACGGTTTGTCTCAGGGGAAGTTGCAACAAGCGATCTCGTACATTAACGAGCATTTCACCGAGAACTTGTCGCTCAAGGATATTTCCAATGTAGTGGGGATGAGTCCTTTCTACTTTACTAATTTGTTTAAGCAGTCTACGGGCATGACGGCATATCAATATGTGATTTACCGCCGGATCGAACGAGCCAAACAATTACTGCGTCAGCAAGAATTGTCTATTGGTGAAGTCTCATCACAAGTTGGGTTTGAAAGTCAGAGCCACTTTACCAATGTTTTTCGTAAGCATACAAGTAGAACCCCAAAAATGTATCGAATGGATACAAAATAGTTGTCAAAATTCAGAACTTATGCATTTTCGCAATAATTTGCAACTTTTTCGGGGAAATGTGAAAGACAGATACTACATTTCTTTATATATTTAGTTAGTGCATCAATTGTCGCTTAAAGCAAGACAGCGATAAATAATTTAATAATTAGATGTGCGCTAGATTTTGGCTATGCCTTGTTCCAAAGTAACTACCTAGATGGCAGGAGCGGAAGTAGCGATCCACCAAATATTCAGTTTTAGCAAAGTTACTCATTCCCAGCCAAGTCTCAGCAATAATTTTAGATCCTTCAGCAGTTGACGATCTAACTCAAGCTTCAATCCCATCGATTTTAAAAAAAAGATGGGAAACCGTCCAAAAGTTTGAGAGCTAACGAAACTATTTTTTAAGGAAATTAATACGTGTTTAATCCAAGTTGCTACATAACTCAAGGCAAAATCCACGTTTCTCGCTCCAGTAAAGAAATTTCAATAGATTTGGCTACAAAGGAAGTGTTGTCTCAGATCGACAGTCAACGCGGCGGGCTATTGACAAGTAATTATGAATATCCCGGACGCTACAAAAAATGGGCAATTGGGTTTGTAAATCCCCCGCTCGAAATTAGCACTCGTGAAGATACATTTAGCATTAAAGCTCTCAATCAGCGAGGTCTAATCCTGATTGCTTATTTGAGCGATCGGCTGGCCAAATGCTCTGCTTTAGAGATTAAGGACCGAGATTCTGAGCTGATTACGGGATTTGTCCGTCCGACCACGCAGGTCTTCACCGAAGAAGAACGCAGCCAACAACCTTCTGTTTTTAGCTTAATTCGGGAAGTAATATTTGCGTTTCATAGTAATGAAGATGCGTATTTAGGGTTGTATGGTGCATTTGGTTACGATTTAGTCTTTCAATTCGAGAAAATGACTAAAAATCTGCCTCGATCGACCGATGCACGGGATTTAGTATTATATCTTCCCGATGAATTAACGATCGTCGATTATCAGCGACAACAGGCTTTTCAGCTACGGTACGATTTTGAAATCGATGGACAGACCAATCGAAACCTGCCACGAACCGGGGAATTTATCGACTATCGAGGCCAACAGTTAGCCTTAACCAAAACCGCCGACCATGCCCCAGGAGAATATGCAGCTAAAGTAGAAACAGCCTTAGATTATTTTCGGCGCGGGGATTTATTTGAGGTAGTTACTAGTCAGAGCTTTTTTGAGAGTTACGATCTTCCTCCCACTGCTCTGTTTGAAACTTTACAACAAATCAATCCTAGTCCCTTCAGTTTTGTCCTCAATTTAGGGGGAGAATATATCGTCGGTGCTTCGCCGGAAATGTTCGTCCGAGTAGAAGATCGCCGAGTCGAAACCTGTCCGATTAGTGGTACGATTCGTCGCGGTAGCAACTCGATCGAAGATGCCGCAAATATTTTAGAGTTACTCAATTCTCGCAAAGATGAATCCGAGTTAACCATGTGTACTGATGTCGATCGCAATGATAAATCGCGGATTTGTCAGCCTGGTTCTGTCAAAGTGCTGAGTCGTCGGCAGATTGAATTATACAGCCATTTAATTCACACAGTCGATCACGTTGAAGGATTATTACGCCCTGAATTTGATGCCATTGATGCCTTTTTATCCCATTTATGGGCAGTTACCGTCACTGGCGCGCCCAAAAAAGCCGCGATGGAGTTTCTCGAACAGCACGAACGCAGTGCGCGACAGTGGTATGGCGGAGCTGTTGGTTATTTGACCTTTAAAGGGGATTTGAATACCGGGTTAATCTTGCGAACTGTGGAGTTAAAAGATTCGATCGCTCAAGTTCGCGTCGGCGCAACACTGCTCTATGATTCCATTCCCGCAGCAGAAGAAGCGGAAACCTTATTAAAAGGGGCAGCAGCATTCCAAACGCTCAAATCTGCTCGAATTTCATCCGCCAATAAAAATCGGCACGCGGTGGTCGAACATCATCCAGCCCTAAAAAATCGGCACGCGGTGGTCGAACATCATCCAGCCATTAGCCGCGCTCATCGGCGAGTACTGTTAATTGATTACGAAGATTCTTTCGTTCACACCCTGGCTAATTATCTTCGTCAGTGTGGTGTCACAGTCACGACCTTGCGGCATGGTTTTAGCGAACAAGTTTTCGACCAGATCCAGCCGGATTTAGTGGTATTGTCGCCCGGTCCAGGCAAACCCAGCAATTTTGGGATAACTGCCACGATTCAAGCTTGTGTTAAACGACAAATTCCGATTTTCGGTGTGTGCTTGGGATTACAGAGTATTGTAGAAGCTTACGGCGGAGAATTAGGCGTTCTTGATTATCCTCAACATGGTAAAGCCGCTCGCATTCGGATTACTGCTCCAGAGTCAATTTTATTCAAAGGCTTACCTGCTGCTTTTGATGTGGGTCGTTACCATTCTTTATATGCGATTCCCCATTGTTTGCCCTCACAACTGCAAGTCACGGCAGTTACTGAAGATGGCACGATCATGGCGATCGAACATCGAAATTTACCGATTGTGGCAGTTCAATTCCATCCTGAATCGATTATGACACTGATGGGAGATGTCGGTCTTGGCATTATTAAAAATGTCGTCAATGCTTATACTAATCCGGTTGGATTTAAGCAAGTTAAAACTTTAACAAGTTCTAAATATCTCCAAGAATTATCCAGAAGCTGAGGAAATCAAAAATGTTGCTAAAATCTGTTCGATCGCCTAATTTTCTTGAAGAGATCTTCCGCTATAAGCAGGATGAAGTAGTGCAATTACACCAGCATTATCAGCTTAAAGATCTCCAAAATCAAGCTAAAAAAGCTAGTTCTGGCCATAATTTCCAGCAAGCTTTACAGCAAAGTAACCAACAGCCTAGTTTAATTGCTGAAGTAAAAAAAGCATCGCCCAGTCGGGGGATTATTCGGACAGATTTCGATCCAGTGGCGATCGCTCAAGCTTACCAGCGGGCTGGAGCAACTTGTCTATCTGTCCTCACCGATGCACGTTTTTTCCAAGGAAGTTTTGAGAATTTACAGCGGATTCGGCTAGCGGTCGATCTGCCGCTGTTATGTAAAGAGTTCATTCTCGATCCCATTCAAATTTATCTCGCGCGGTTGGCAGGTGCCGATGCCGTGTTATTAATTGCAGCGATGCTGAGTGTGGAAAAATTAGGCAAACTGCTCTGTTTAATTCAAGAGTTAGGGATGGAAGCCTTAGTAGAGGTGCATAATTTAGCCGAACTCGATCTCATGTTGTCATTACCCTCTTTACGTTTAGTTGGGATTAATAATCGCAATCTAGCAACTTTTACCGTCGATTTAACCACAACTGAAACTTTATTAGCTAGCCGCCGCGATCTCCTCCAAGACCGAGGGATTATTACGATTAGTGAGTCGGGACTGGGCGATCGATCGCAGTTAGATCGAGTAGCTTCATGGGGTGTAGATGCGGTTTTGGTGGGAGAAGCTTTGATGAAACAAGCCGATGTCGAACGAGCTGTCTACAGTTTAATGACTGGCGAGGGTTAAATAATCCAAGCTATCTATAGAAGACATTTGAGATCTTCTGGCGGGTAGGGCGGGTTCGTGCGATATCGTTGGCAAAGCCTACCGTAGGTAATCGGTGAGATCGATATTAGCTTGCATAAACCCGCCCTCCCCCACCAATAATCCGATCGAGCGATCCATAATCTTCTATTGAACTAAATAATTATGACTGCCTCAGTTTCTCATCGTTTTGAATCGTTAAAATTAACGAAAAATTCCCTCAATTCCTGTGGCTTAATTCCATTTATTATGGCAGGAGACCCGGATCTAGAGACGACGGCGCGCGCCCTCAAGGTTTTAGATCGGTGTGGAGCCAGTGCGATCGAATTAGGGATTCCTTACTCCGATCCACTGGCAGATGGGCCAGTCATTCAAGCTGCGGCCACGCGCGCCTTACAACGCGGAATTACGTTTGACTCCATTTTAGCGATGGTCGCCGCTGTGACTCCCCAGTTGAATGCACCGTTGATTTTGTTTACTTATTACAATCCCATTTTAAGTCGGGGGATCGAACGTTTTTTAGACCAAATTGCCGCAGCCGGAGTTCGGGGCTTAATCGTGCCCGATCTACCCTTAGAAGAATCCCAATTACTACTAGACGCGGCGGCAAAAGTCGGGATCGAACTGACATTACTGGTTGCTCCCACTAGTTCACCGGAACGAATTAAAGCAATCGCTACTGCTTCGAGCGGCTTTATCTATCTTGTCAGCGTGACCGGAGTAACGGGGATGCGGACTCAAGTTTCGCAACAGGTTTATCCCCTAGTGCAACAAATTCGCCAAGTCACTGATAAACCGATCGGGATTGGGTTTGGAATTTCTGACCCCAAACAAGTAGCGCAAATGAAGGAATGGGGGGCTAATGCCATCATTGTCGGCAGTGCTTGTGTGAATGCTTTGGCTAGTGGCACGCCGGAGGAAGGGTTGATGGCACTCGAAGATTTGTGTGGTGCTTTTCAAGCGGCTCTTGCTGATTAGATTTTGGACTGGTGCTTAGTCATCAGTTACTGGTGCTAAGAGAACCCGGATCTGGGGGAGGCTTCCCCCAGACCCCCCGTTGAGGAGGCGGGGTGCCGCCCCTCAAACTCCCCTGCACAAGGGTCGATCGATGGGCAACGGGGCGCGCTTCGCATTAGCTCCGCAATGGGAATCGATCTGTGTGTGGAGTTTATCGATTGGGTGCGCAGATTAGGGTTGCAGCTTACACTTCTGTCTAATTTAGCTTTCTAATATCGATCGGCACAATAGCAGAAGGATGTTCCTCCAAACCAGAAGTTACAAGATGCTATCGCCAATGGAAATCCCGATCCCCAAATTCACGTTATATATTCGCAATAATTTACTTTCAACAAACTCATGATTAGTAAAGCTCCCGCTCCAATGTTTATCGAAGTCCAGCAACCCGACAGGCTCGGTCGGTTTGGCCGATTTGGCGGTCAATATGTCCCGGAAACCCTCATGCCTGCCTTGGAGGAGTTAGATCGGGTTCACCAACAATATCTCAACGAGCCAAGCTTTCAGGCTGAGTTAAACCATTTACTCAAGGATTATGTCGGTCGTGCCACGCCCTTGTATTTGGCCGAACGCTTAACCGCACATTACACCAAACCGGATGGCAGTGGCCCTCAAATTTATCTGAAGCGCGAAGACTTAAACCACACGGGTGCCCACAAAATTAACAATGCCCTCGGTCAAGCCCTCCTCGCCAAACGGATGGGCAAACGGCGGATTATCGCGGAAACCGGAGCCGGACAGCATGGAGTAGCAACAGCGACAGTTTGTGCTTTATTTGGCTTAGAATTCATCATTTATATGGGAGTTCAGGATATTCAACGTCAATCCTTGAATGTCTTTCGGATGAAATTAATGGGGGCCCAAGTGCGCCCAGTGTCGTCGGGAACTGGTACCCTCAAAGATGCCACTTCTG
>NZ_JANNDR010000232.1:0-6486 GCF_031378165.1 Chamaesiphon sp. OTE_75_metabat_556 | reverse complement strand
AAAGGTCAACAATTTGACGATCACTACTTTGGTGCCATCCCAGAGCGCGTGCAAGTCTACATGCAAGATGTCGAGGAAAAACTCTACCGCCTGGGTATTCCGGCCAAAACTCGTCACAACGAAGTCGCTCCCGGTCAGTTTGAAATCGCACCTTATCATGAGGCTGCCAACGTCGCCACCGATCACCAACAGTTGATCATGACGACTCTCAAGACAATGGCCAAGAAACATGGCTTTATGTGCTTGCTCCACGAAAAACCGTTTGCGGGGATTAATGGTTCTGGCAAACACGTCAACTGGTCGGTCGGGAATGCCACTCAAGGTAACTTACTCGATCCAGGTGACAATCCCCACTCCAATGTCCAGTTTTTGGTCTTCTGCGGAGCGATTATTCGTGGCATTCATACTTATGGGCCGCTGTTACGGGCGGTAATTGCTACAGCCAGTAACGACCACCGTTTGGGTGCTAACGAAGCTCCACCAGCGATTATCTCGATGTATCTGGGTTCGCAATTGCAAGATGTCTTCGACCAAATCAAGCAAGGCAATCTGACCGGATCGATATCGAAAGGGATGATGAATATCGGTGTCGATACGCTGCCGATGTTGCCCAAAGATGCTGGCGATCGCAACCGAACTTCACCTTTTGCCTTCACTGGCAACCGGTTTGAGTTCCGCGCGGTTGGTTCTGGCCAGTCGGTCGCGGGGCCACTGGTGGCCATGAACACGATCCTGGCTGATTCGCTGACCTGGATGGCCGACAAGCTCGAAGCTGAAGTAGCCAAGGGTGCCGAACTCAATACCGCAATTCAAACCGTGCTCAAAGAAGTCATCGACAATCATGGTGCGATCGTCTTCAATGGCAACGGTTACTCCGAAGAGTGGCACAAAATGGCCGTCGAAGAACGCGGTCTGCGGAACCTGCGCACAACTGCCGACGCACTACCAGTCCTAAATGAAGAGGCGATCGTCAACCTCTTCAGCAGCATGGGGATTCTCTCCCCGGTCGAACTAGCCAGCCGCTATGAAACCTATGCGGAACAATATATCAAGTCGATCGAAGTCGAAGCCAAACTAGTAATTAGCATTGCCAAAACACTGATCTATCCAGCCGCAACGCGGTACTTGACTGACTTGTCCACAACGATTGCCGGACTCAAAGAAATCGGTGTCGATTTCGATGCAGACAGTGCTCACACAGTCGCTGGCTTAACTAAATTAATGATGGAGTTGACCAGCAAATTAGAAGCATCATTACACAATGATGATTTTGACTCGATGGAAGCCCACATGCAGTATTTAGTCAAAACAGTGCGGCCATTGATGGATGATGTCCGTAAGTATGCCGATGGACTTGAAGGCGAAATCGCTGACGATCTATGGCCGTTGCCTACTTATCAAGAAATGTTGTTTATCAAATAATATTTGCACTGTAGCTAGCTGTAAAAATGCCACTACATATAAACAGAACACTTATTTATCAAAAAGACCGTTCGACTCGAACGGTCTTTTTTGCTAGTTAAAATGTATTGACAAACATTTTTTGCCCTCTATTGACAAACAAAGTAGAACCATTCAGCAACGCTCTTTTGAGATACTTAGTGTCCCACAGCCAGCAAAATCGGTTACTATATACGATCATATAGCACACGATTGACTACAGAATAATATCCTCGAAAAATATTACAGGGTAGAGAAAAATGAACAACAATATCAAAGTAGCATTGTTAATGCTACCGCTAATAATTTACATGGTGGCTAGCTACTATTTTTCAACTAATTTTAGTAGCGAAGTAGTTGTAACTAATCAAAAACTTGCCCTTTGTATAGCTTCCATATTGTGCAATTTTTACGTATTATATTATCACTATACTAACCCACCGCATCCGAAATTCTTAATGCTTCCTGCTCGAAAATTTTCGATTCGAGTGCATATTATTTCAGGAACGATCGAGTTAGGATGTGGTATTGTGGCTTTTTTTAGTAGCGATCCTGCTATCTGGGCGATCGGGATGGCATCAGCGGCAATTATTGGGCACATCACTTCGTCAAGTTATCAAACTCCAATTGTCTTTGGTGCGAAGGCAATTATGTTACCTTCATATATTTTTTGTATAGGGCTGCACTTGTATTGTGCCGTCCAGGTACTATTGAACCCCGAATCAATATTTTGGATAGTCAATACCTTTTTAGTTTTAAATATTTATGTTTGGTGTCGGGTATTTTATGTCTTGTTTTCAAGAATTGGGATATTTAAGGAATCGCTTTACTCTAGCTCGATCTTAGTGGCGCAACTACTGGTGGTTCCAGCAGTTTTGGGTGCTGCTGGCAATTTAATCTTAATTGTCTTTCTGTTGGGGTATGTATTACTTTATGATCTAATTATGCAACCTACCCCGGAAGAAAGAATTAGCTTCACTCGCGAGAGTGCTAGACAGACTTTAATCAATGAGCAAGCTAAAGAATTGTGGGTGACAAATTATGCCAGTCCGGTGACAGGGGCGACCGATCGTGGAATAGCACGCGAAGTTTTTAATCAGCTAGATACAGATAGTAATGGCTGGCTAGATAATCAAGAAGCTAAAGCTATTTTAAAACAATGGCAAGTACCCAATAGTTTTGCGGAATCTTTTATCTCGCAAAAAAGCCAAAATGAAAGATTTAGTTTTGAATTATTCTACGAAAATATTTGGCAAATACCTAGTATTAAACAGCGACTAACCGTAACTAATTTACAAGATGAGTATCTAAGCCAAGATCCTAAAAAAATCAGCGATCGAGAAAAAGCTCAAATGATATTCAGTCAATTAGATATAGATCACAGTGGCTTTTTAGAGTTCTTTGAGATTCAGACCCTACTATTAGAGTGGGGATTGCCCGATCTGGAGGCGCAGCAGTATCTCACGCAGTACGATGATAGTGGCGATAAAAAGTTTTCTTTTGAGGAATTTTTTGAATATATGCGCCCGATTTGGTTGTTTGCGTTTTCAAATATCCTTTATGCTCGAAAAGCATCTGCGTAGAAGAATAGTTATGGCGATCGACAAGGCTACTGTCTACAAGTCTTGCCGATTGCTGGATTGTGTGCGGTCAAACCCATGCCTAAATAGTATGTGCGGCTAGTCATTGCTATTGAGAAAATCAGGACGAGCGGCTTGATTAGTCGCTAATAAGTCCTCGATTTCCGACCATTGTTTTGATGCGATCGAGTCGATAATTCCATCTAGGCGATCGCGATAGCGATATAAGGATCGCAATACAGCCTCCCGATTGTATTGCGCCATCATCATCCCCATTTCGGGATTGCCAGCACCGACGCGACTGGTATCTCGAAAACCCGTACTGGCAAATTTTTTGGCTAAGTCGAGAATCTGCGGATCGGTTTCCGCCAAGCAAGCACCAGTTAAACTGGCACTGACCATCACAGGTAAATGAGAAATCCAGGCGACAGCTAGATCGTGGTGTTCTGGAGTAGTTTGATAGACAATTGCTTTGAGCGATCGCACTAGCTCATCAACTGTAGTGAGGGCTGAAGGTACCGTTGCTGGCGTGGGGGTCAATACATAGGGTCGATCGACAAATAGCCCCTTCTCAAAGGCAGCTATCCCACTCTCCGAGTTACCTGCCATTGGGTGTCCGCCTACAAAATTCAGCCAGAGCTTGGTAGCTGGCTCGACGATCGCCCCTTTGACAGAGCCAGCATCGGTGATAATTGTCTGGGGCTGAAGATGGGGAATTAATCGCTCGATCGTCGGGAGAATCGCCGCGATTGGGGTACAAATAAAGATGACTTCAGTAGCTTCAAGACTAGCTAAATCGCAACTGGCTCGATCGCAAATCCCCTTCTGCTCGGCAGTTTCGCACGTAGCTTGTTGACGACTGACACCAATTACTTCATGTCCTAGTTGGCGCAAATCCCAGCCCAGCGATGCGCCGATTAGTCCGATGCCAACGATCCCAATTTTCACAGTTAATTGTTATTCAACGATCTGTTCTATTGTGCCATGCGATCGGCTGGCGTAAGTTATTTGGCTGAGTTTAGATAGCGTCTAATTTGGCAACATCGCTACCTTAATCACCCGACGATCGCGCATATCCTCAAATGTTTGCGCCAGATCGGTGAGGGGACGTCGATCGCTAATTAATAATTCAAATGGGATCGATTTGCTGGCGAGTAATGCTAACGCCGCATGGACGTGCTGGGGCGTATTGTGAAACACCCCTTTGAGCGTGAGTTCGCTGTAATGCAACCGATCGGTATTGACACTAATCGTCGTATCCTTGGGGCACCCACCAAATAAATTAATCGTCGCCCCCGGACGACCGCAAGCGATCGCGGTTTCCCACACGCTCGGTACGCCGGTGGCTTCGATGATGATATCCGCACCCCAGCCCTGGGTTAATTCCTTCACGGTACTAGGAATATCGACTGTGTGGTAATTCCAGACTCGATCGGCTCCCAAGTGCTCGCCGACTGCCAATCGGGAATCGTTCCCGCCAAAGAGCCACACCGATTGGCATTGGCTGGCCATCACTGCCACAAACATCAACCCGATCGCGCCATCGCCAATCACTACCACTCTCGAATCAGGGGTAAAATTGCTGCGCGCGACACCATGCAATACACAGGCTAAGGGTTCGGTCATCGAGGCTAATCCCGGATCGAGATCGGCAGGGATTTTGAGGAGATTGTGCCGGACGATTGGGGCAGGAATATTTTGGTACTGAGCGAAGGTACCGTTATTCCAAGTCAGGTTGGGACAGAGGGAATACTCTTGCCGATCGCAAAAGAAGCACTTCAGACAGGGTGCCGAATTATTGGCAACTACTCGATCGCCAATTTGCCAATCGGTAACGCCGCGCCCGAGGGCGACAATTTTCCCCGCCGCTTCATGTCCGAATCTAGTCGGCAACGCCAGCATTTTGGCGTGTCCGCCGCGCCGCCATACTTTGAGATCTGTTCCGCAAGTAGTAGCCGCAACGACCTCGATTGTCACTTCTCCCTCAGCGGGTGAGGTCAAATCGATAGTCTCTAGGCGCAGATCTTCACGACCGTATAGGAGGGCTGCTAGCACAAAATTACCAGTGAAACGATATCGAAAGCAACTTCAGGATCGGGAATTATGCGATCGAAAATTCAGCCGATCAAGCGCGATTAGTCGTTACCACGATCGCACAATTTACTGATGCCTCAGTGCAGATCTGGTAATTATACCAGCCAAAGTGCTCGTCGATCTAATAATTGACTTTTCGGACTGGGAATAACAAGATATAATGTGTTGTCCTAGGTGCCGTTCGCTAGATCGACACAATCGTCGCATTTGTATGCATAGCTACCATTCGATCTGCGGGCAACTCAAATAAGCGAGACTAGGCAACCATCAACCAAAATTTACGATCGCTGGGTGACATTTTTATGAATGAAAAGAAAGTAGAAGATCCTAAATTAGTAATAGTTTACTTTGCCAGTGGTACCGTTCAATGGGTCAAGTCTGGTAGCACGAACCAGTGGTCTAGGGATGGCGGTAGAGTCAATAAGTTTTTTGAAAGTAGGGTGTACCACACAGCCGGTGGTGAAAAAATCAAAATCAAACAACATTTTAAGTTATTAAATACTGTATTTATGGATGTTAGTACTGGCACATTCTTAGATACAGTCCGCGAAGATTTGCTAGGACTAGTTCCCGATCCAAATGATGAAGTCCAGCACTGTAAATGGTGGGATGTGGATTGGGCTTGTCCGATCGTCTTTGAACCAAAAGCTGAACGGAAGCCAGTTAAACCCCCAATCGTCCGCAGCTCTCCGTCAAGTTGAGATCCGCAAGTCTCGATCCCAAATCGGATCGAACGATCGATTCGATCAATGACGATCGATATTAATTAGCAATCGCGGTCGGCTCTCGGTCGCGGATCGAGGCCATTACTAAGCTCGATTAAGCCGTGACAGTATCCAGGTAGCGATCGACAGTGTCCTTGCCACTCCCAATAAATTTAATGCGCCCGCGTTCGAGCCAAATTGCTTTGTCACAAGAAGCACTAATAAAATTGAGATCGTGGGATACAACTAATACCGTAGTATCACCATTGAGAAATTTGTCGATCCGATGCTGGCATTTATTTTTAAAGTTTTGGTCGCCAACGGAGAGGACTTCATCGAGAATCAAAATATCGGGCTGGACATCTGTCGCGATCGCAAAACCCAATCTCGCTACCATCCCAGAAGACAAGCCCTTGACTGGCACCAGGGCATAATCATTTAATTCCGCAAAATCTAAGATCGTGGGCGTGCGTTCCTCCATCTCCCGCCGCGAAAATCCTAGCAAAACGCCATACATAATAATATTACTTTGGACGGAAATATTGCCATCAAAGCCAGCACCTAGCTCGATCAGTGGTGCGATATTTCCGTTGACTCGGACTTTACCGACTGTTGGTTCGAGAATCCCCGAAATTAACTTCAACAAAGTTGATTTTCCAGCTCCATTC
>NZ_JANNDR010000165.1:0-23430 GCF_031378165.1 Chamaesiphon sp. OTE_75_metabat_556 | reverse complement strand
TGCTGACGCGATGGTCAAAGCCGCACGCGTTACCCTCGTTGGTTACGAAAAAATCGGTAGCGGTCGCGTGACTGTGATCGTGCGTGGCGATGTCTCCGAAGTCCAAGCTTCCGTATCCGCAGGCGTAGAATCTGTTAAACGTGTTAATGGTGGTCAAGTACTGTCCACTCACATCATCGCGCGTCCGCACGAAAATCTAGAGTACGTTCTACCAATGAACTACACTGAAGACGTTGAGAAATTCCGCGATAGCTTAAATGGGCCTGGTCCATTGGCAATCGGCGGCAGACGTTCTTAGTAGCTCAATGAAGCTAGCTAAAGTCTTGGGTACTGTGGTCAGTACCCACAAAGAACAGAGTTTAACTGGAACGAAGTTTTTGCTCGTGCAACTGCTTGATGCCGCCGGTAACGATCTCCCAGAGTATGAAGTCGCCGCCGACTGTGTGGGCGCAGGTTTAACAGAAGTAGTTTTGCTAAGTCGGGGCAGTGCTGCCCGTCAAATCTCTAATAAAGATCGTTACCCTGTCGATGCGCTCGTCGTGGCGATCGTGGATACAGTAGCGGTAGGCAATGACTTGACATACAGCAAGCGCGATAGTGCCTGAATCAGAAATTATTATAGCGAAAAGTGCACAGAACAGGGCTTTGCCCAAGTGAAGGACTTTTCCAAGACAATCGAGCCTGCTGATGTGGCAATCTGGACACTGAAGCTGTGGGCTGGAGCTGGTCTTCCGAGGCTAATTTAAACTCAAAAGTTATTGATGATTTAACAGAGAACCCAAGATATGAGTGATATTAGTGATAGCGTCCGCCAACAAATTCGTCAGTTATTAAGCCAAGGCTACAGAGTCGGCTTGGAATATGCTGATGCGCGTCGGTTTCGGACAGGTTCGTGGCAGAGTGCGCCAGTAGCTCAAGGCAATGAAAGTACTGTCTTGAATGGTATTGCGACCATTCTCGACGAACATCAAGGTGAATACGTGCAACTGTTGGGTGTCGATACCCACTCCCGCACGCGAGTATTAGAACTAATGATTCAACGTCCCGATGGGGCAGTCACGCAAGTGAGTTCTGCCAAGATTAATGGTGGTAAGACTGTCGCTGCTGCTAGCAACGGTCATGCTAGTAGCAATGGCGGCCAAGATGTCGCCCAATCGGTTCGCCAACTATTGAGCCAAGGCTATCGGATCGGCACGGAGTTTGCGGATGCGCGACGTTATCGCGCGACATCTTGGACGAGTGGTCCTTCCTATCAAGGTAATCGCGAAGCTGAAGCGATCGCCATGTTATCCGAACTAGTTGCCAATCATCCAGATGATTATGTCCGCGCGATCGGCATCGATACTCACGCCCGCCGGCGGGTCGTCGAATTCGTGATTCATAAACCAGGCGAACCAGCAACCCTCAGTAGTGGTGGCGGCAGTAGCAGCCAAAAAACCAGCTCGTTTAGTAGCGCGTATGGTGGAGCGAGTGCGAGCAGTAACATTAAAACTTCGCTCAGTGCTGAAGTCGTAGCATCTGTGCGTCGCCTCCTGGAAAACAGCTATCAAATTAGCACCGAACATGCCGATCTGCGTCGCTTTCGGAGTAGCTCTTGGCACACTTGCAAGCCCGTATCGGCGACGCGACTCCAAGAAGCAGTCGCTCAACTAGAGACTTGCCTGAACGACCACGAGGGCGAATATGTACGGCTGATTGGGGTCGATACCCAAGCCAAACGTCGCGTCCATGAGGAAATCATTCAACGTCCCAACAAGTAGCGATCGTCTAACTAGAGACTTGTTTGAAGCGATCTTCAAGGCGAATCTGGGTGGTCGATCGACATCGATATCCAATCCCAGCGTCGCGTCCACGCACAAGATCGGGCAACTTCCCAAAAGTAACACGAACGGCGAACTGGAAATAGTCATCAGTAATACAGTTGACGATCTCAGCCGCGCGACATCGGCGCAGGGTTAGTAAATTAAGTTGTTAGTTTGGAGTTGGGCAAAATGGGGACACAGACGACCGGAATCGGGACGAGGTAACGATGCTTTTTGCCCCGATTCCTGTCTGCCATTCTAGTTGCTCTGTCTATGTGCCTCAACTCCCGTTCCCCGCTCAATCATGTTAACCAAATTTCGATCGATCTCCAGAGCGGTAGTCCCAGTCCATCTCGATGGCAATGTCTCGATCGATCCGAGTGCGGCAATTGCGCCAGGAGTCTTGCTCCAAGCTGAGGCCGACAGTCGGATTACGATCGGGGCGGGGGTCTGTATCGGTGCTGGATCGATCATCCATGCGACGGGCGGAGAACTGGAAATTGGCATGGGAGTATGCATCGGTCGTGGGGTGTTAATTATCGGCAGCGGGACGATCGAACGCAATGTGTGTATTGGGGCGGGAACGACCGTCATCGATCCGCAGATCGCCGAAGGTGAAGTCATTCCGACGCATTCACTGCTCGGAGATCGTTCTAGAGGTGAAGTGTCGGTTGTCGATGCGTCACCACCTAGTCCACCGACACCAGCCACCCCAGCTAACCCTGACGATGCTAGCGATGTCTGGGGCACTGAAGATGCCTGGGATACCCCAGTCCAGACCTCAGAGCCAAAAACACCGAACGTCGCAACTCCCAGTCAGCCAGAAACAACGATCTCAGTCACGATCGAGGTCGCCGATGGCACAGTTAAATCTGTCGCTGGCCGTGCCAACTTCGATCGACTCAAACGCCACCTTTTCCCCAATGGTTGAAATCATGCCCACCCCAGTACCACCCAAACTTAAATCAACCAAGATCGCAGTCGTGTTGAATGGTAAAGGTGGTGTGGGCAAAACCACGACGGCAATCAATCTGGCTGCCATCTTTGCCGAACAGCATCGCGTCCTCTTGGTCGATGCCGATCCTCAAGGCTCGGCGACTTGGTGGATCAAGCAAGCTCAAGGAACCGATTTGGGTTTTGAGGCAACGATCCTAACTGATTTCACTGGTGTCAACCGCAAACAGTGGTCGAAATACGATATTGTAGTTGTCGATATGCCACCAGCACTCGACTCGGTGGCACACACGGCAATTATGCCCATCGCCGATTACTTGGTTTTACCGACTCCACCCGCACCAATGGATCTGGCGGCATTGATTCGGACGGTCAGACAAGTGGTCATTCCCACCAAGATCGACCATCGCGTCCTGTTGACCAAGGTCAATTCGCGCGGGTTGCGGGAAGCTCAAGAAGCCCAGCAAACCCTTTTAGAGTGTCAGATTCCGGTTTACTATACAGTAATCAGGAATTTGAAAATTCACGAACGGGCAGCGATGGCGGGCTTACCGATTAGCCAGTTAAAAGGTCAAGCAGCCGCACCTGCTGCTGCGGACTATCGCTGTGTTGTTAATGAAATCTGGAAAGATTGGAGCTAAATATGAGTGTGAGAAAAAAACGATCGTCAGCAGCCGATGTCTTGCGGCAAGAGATGCAGCAACCCCTAGTTATTCCCGAACGGAACAATAGTAAAGATCCCAGCCCAACTACACCCACCACTACTATGAACGCACCCACCAATAATGACGACGCCGCTACTTTAGCTAAGCTGAAGACAGCCCAGGAGAGCGAAGCCAAACTCAAGCAGCAAATTGAAGATCTGCAATCCAAAGCTAATTTGGCACAAAAAGAATTGAAAGAAGCTAAAGAGACGATCGTCAAATTGGCAGAACAAGGTCAAGCACCAGCCAAGGGCAAAACTACCGCGATTGTCAAAAAAGACACCAGCCGCTCGAATGCTTCGATTACGGCACGACCGACCGAATCCCGTGAAGAAACCGCCCGCCGCCGCGCCAACACCGATATTGGTTGGTTGGATTAATGATCGGGACTGACGAAGATCGCCGTTATCGATTGTCACCAGTGCCTAGTCTTACGGCGATTAGTTGATTTTAGGAGGAGATGTCTACATGGCTACAGATCGCAGTTCGCGTCAAGCAGTTGGCACGATCCAAACCGATGGCTTCCCCCCAGTCTTAGCGGCTGCGGATGCGATGGTCAAAGCGGGTAATGTCACGTTGGTTTATTACGGCTTGGCCGAACGTGCCGAGTTTATCGTCGCGGTGCGGGGAGTGGTCTCTGCCGTAGAACAAGCTATGGCCGCTGGCGTCCTAGCTGTTGAAGCGACCAAACGCGGTGCGTTGGTCAGTCACTATATTATCCCCAATCCACCTGGAAATGTCGATAGTGTCTTACCGATTCACTATACCTCGGCATCGAGCGATTTCTGGGTGTAGGGTTAGGAGCCAGTGGAAAGCGATTAGTTGGCAGTAGGGTTTTAAAACTCCGCTAAATCGATTACTTGCTCAGGCTGTCTCAGTGGCAACGCTAGGCGATCGAAATTTATGATGATTAATTATTAAGGAGTATATTTTTAATGGCTGATTCTATGAGTTCTCAACAGGCAGTCGGCTCGATCGAAACTAAGGGGTTCCCCGCTGTCTTAGCCGCTGCTGATGCGATGCTCAAGGCTGGTCGAGTGACTCTAGTCGGCTATCTTAGAGCGGGTAGCGCGAGATTTACGGTCAATGTGCGCGGAGATGTCTCCGAAGTCAAACAGGCAATGGCAGCGGGTGTCGATGTCGTCGAAAAAGTCTACGGTGGTACGCTAGAATCTTGGGTGATTATTCCCCGTCCGCACCCCAACGTTGAGCGAATTCTACCAATTGGTTATACTGAAGAAGTCGAAGACTTTCGCGCTCAAGTAGAAGGTAGAGTTAGCTAAAGATTAGTGTATTCCCTGCTGTAGCCGATCGATGCGCTTGACATGATCGGTGCTGTGCGAATGTTTAGACAACTTCAGATCGTTGTCTAAAACCGCGATGGTGGGTAGCAAGCAGCGCATCAAAATATGCATCGATCGATCGAGATCGAAACAGTGCCCACCCGATCGCGATCGACGACCGCCGCTCGACTATTGCAGGAACCTTCTCCGCCAGCTATGTCCAATATTCATGCTGAAAGTGCCATCGGATTAATATCTACTCGTAGCTTTCCGGCGATGGTCGGCACGGCAGACATGATGATTAAGTCTGCGGCTGTAACACTAGTAGGCTATGAGAAAATCGGTGGTGGTTATTGTACTGCGGTAATTCGCGGTCGGTTTCCCGATGTCAAATTGGCTGTTGCCGCTGGTGCGGAAGTAGCCGAGCAGATGGACGAATTAATCTGCCAATCGGTAATTTCGCGACCTTTTCCCAATCTCGATGCGGTTTTACCAATTAGTGATCGGCTCCTGGCTCAAATTGTCGGTAAAAGCAAACTTAGCAATCTAGCGATTGGCTTACTCGAAACTCGTGGCTTTCCGCCGATGGTGGGGGCGATGGATGCGATGCTCAAAACCGCCGATGTCTATGTAGCTGGTTATGAAAAAACTGGCTCTGGCTTTTGTACGGCAATTATTCGCGGCACCGTCTCGAATGTGACGATCGCTCTCGATGTGGGCATGTCCGCTGCCGAACAGATTGGGGAATTGAGATCGATCATGGTGATTCCTCGCCCGTTGGAAGATTTGGAGCGGACGATTCCCACGGCCAGTTATTGGCTGGAAACCGCTTTAGTTATCCCCGAACAGCCTTTGGCGATCCCACTCCGACTGCCTCAAGTTGTCAATGCGCCGCTGGTCGAAGTGGAAGTAGTAGAAGTAGAAGTAGAAGTAGAAACAGCACAATTAACCGCCGAGCTAGAAGCGATCGAACGACGATCGATCGATCTCTCATAGCGCGACTTATCAAAATTTGTCGTCGGTAACAATCTCGTTGCGATTGTTAGCAATCGTCGATCGAGATTCAGAACGGGGAATGACAATTCACGAATTGTTCTTCCCCGTTTTTTATGGTAGCTAGAATCGCATCCTCGACTGAAGCAAATCGGGCGTTACTGATTTGAAGCATGATTCCTCACTTTGTCTTATTTTCTCCCCGCGCTCTCATCTAGCTTTTCATACCTTAATCCAGCAAAGTTGAAAATCGATCGATTAAAATCTCGATCCTCACAAGTTCCTCAAACTTCTAGGCTAGGATATTGCATGAAGAAGTTGAGTTGACATGAATTATCCATCACAATTGGCGGATGCCTGAGCAAGCATCAAACCTGGAAATTGATCGTGACACTACGAAGGAATCTAAATCATGATGGAAAGTCTTAATTGGCGCGCGGCAAGTCGGGCAACACGTTTGCAAGCAATATCACCAACATTGATGCCGATGCCTCCCCAATTCGGCGCGCCCACTCGTCATCGTACCAGTCTGGGAGCGATGCGTGCGCACTTATTGCCCCGAACTGTCAAACGCAATCGCGATCGCTGGTCGAGCGCAGCCAATCTAGTCAAGATGCCGCCGCCAGCCACCAGCGATCTCTCGATCGTCAACCCGCGTCAGTGGTTACTCGCCGGCAATCCCCGCCTAGCTGAATTAATAACAGCGACGATCGGCGATCGCTGGCTGACTCATCTTGAAGATCTCCAGCAGCTAGTCCCGATCGCTGAAGACCCCCAATTTCAAGCCCAGTGGCAAGCCGTCAAGCTGATTAACAAACAAGTCCTCGCTGCCGAGCTATGGCGATCGCAGGGGATCGAAATCGATGTCGATTCATTATTCGATCTGCATTTAGCACCGATCGACTGCCACCACCGCCAACTCTTAAATATCCTGCATATCATCAATCTGTGCGATCGCCTCAAGCAGCAGCCAGTCAACGACATCTTGCCGCGTACCTTGATCTTTAGCGAACCAGAGCCAGCTAGTATTACCGCAGACACCGAGGAAGTCGCCGATGAGCGGCAATCGATTTTGGCTCTAATTAAATCGCTGGCTCAAGTTGTAGCCGCAGATCCAGATCTCCGCCGGAAAATTCAGGTGGTCTATGTGCCAGCAGCGGCAGGATTGACGAATCAGCTGTATGCAGCGGCAGATGCGATCGAGCAGATTGCGACCGCCGCCTGGGAAGACATCGACTTGAACACACAATTAGCCACAATTAATGGTGTCGTGTCGATCGGCAGTTTGGGTAAAACCAATTATTGGTTGCAGCAAGAAGTCGGTGAAGACAATTGCTTTCGGTTTGGATTAGCAATTCCAGAAATCGCCTTGTTTAAAGAATATGGTTACGCTCCCGATAATTATTACAAATATTATCCCCAAATCCGGCGGGCGATCGATGCCTTATTAGTCGGCTACGTTACACCCACCGAGCCAGATCTGGGTCGGACGATCGTCGATTTGCTCTTAGGTGCCGATGCGGCGATGGTGATGGCCGACTATATTTTTTATGCTGCCTGTCAAGCGCAGGTCAGCCAGACCTACGCACAAGCTGCCGTCTGGACGCGAATGTCAATCTCGAACGTGGCTGGAGTAAGATAGTTAGCATCACCGAACTGACGCGCCAACAATCTTCGCCACTATATCGATCGACAGCCGATCGCCCGATGAAAAATATCGCTTCACCCAAAGTCTCAATCGGCTTTATCGCTACTCTGATCGTATTGGTAGCCAATGCTGTCGTTGCCTATCAAAGTATCAATACGATCGCTGAGAATAATCGCGCGGCCATTTGTAGCGATCGAGTCCTGACCATTTTAGAAAAAATGCTAGCGACACTCAAAGATGTCGAACGCGGTCAACAAGAATATCGCCTGACTGATAGTCTCCCCTATCTCACGATGCAGCGGGTCGATCTGGCTCAAATTCACACTCAGTTAGCATCATTGGCCAAGTTAAAGGCCGAAGCTGCCCAGCCAGAACCGATCGGGTTGTTGTCATTACCATCCCCACGACCGCAATTAGATCCACGACCGCTTGCGGTCGCCAGTGAGGTCACCCAATTAACGACGAAGATCGATCTGCTTCAAGCGCCAGGATTGACAGCAGCTCGGCGCAGCGAATTGTTCCAGCAAGGACAGCAATTGATCGAGCGAATTAGGCGAATTATTACTGACTTAGATCGCACCGAACGGATTGCCTTGGATCGATTGCAGGCGGCATCTCGCAAAAGTTTAGCCGACACCAAAATTTCGTTCGGTATTTCCGGCCTGTTGGATTTACTATTACTGACAATCTTGTACGGTCTAGTCAGCATCGATCTAACCAAAAAACAACGGGCCGAATCGACATTGCGCGATTATGTCTCTGAATTTGAAGAACTATATCACAATGCGCCGTGTGGCTATCATTCGCTCGATCCGACGGGCAAAATTTTGCGGATCAACCGCACCGAACTGCAAATGTTAGGTTATACAGAAACCGAAATCATCGGTCGCAAACAGATTCGCGATCTGTTGACAGCAGCCAGTATTCGCAAATTCGACGAGCACCTCTCGATCGTCAAGTCACTGGGATCGATTAGCGATCTAGAGTTTGAGATGATCTGTAAAGATGGTCGGATCGTGCCTGTCAGCGCGACAGTAGTTGCAGTGAAGGATGTCGATACTGGTAACGACCTAGGTGTGCGGGTGACGACGATCGATATTAGCGAGCGTGTCCGGTTGCGCAAACAGGCGCGGCTATCAGCCGAAATCTCGCAAAAAATTCGCCAATCATTAAACTTGGCAGAAATTTTAGAAACTGCGGTCGCCGAAGTCCACACACTCTTGGGGGTCGATCGCGTCTTAATTATTCGATTTGAGGCAGATGGCTCCAGTACTGTCTTACAAGAGCGAGTCTCGGCCGATTATCCAGCCATCATCGGGAAAATTGGGGTCGAGCCATGTATCGATCCTGGTTATCAGAGCCGTTACGCCCAGGAGCGGATCTATACCTTCGATGATATTACCCAAGCTGGATTTGAACCCCCCTATGTCGAATTTCTCCAGCAATTTGCCGTCAAGGCCAGTGCGATCGTGCCTATTTATTTACGCGACCAATTGTGGGGATTATTAGTCTTGCATCACTGTCAAGCACCGCGCCAATGGCAACCCAAGGAAGTGGAGATCGTCTCGCAACTGGCCAACCAAATCGGGATTGCCCTGGCTCAAGCTCAACTATTAGAACGAGAGCAGCGCCAACGCCAAGAACTAGCCCGATCGAATGCCGAGCTGGAGCAATTTGCCCATATTGCCTCTCACGATCTCCAAGAGCCGCTGCGGATGGTGATTAGCTATCTCCAACTGCTGGAACGTCGCGATCGCGGTCAACTCGATGCTGATGCCAAAGAATTTATTGCCTATGCAGTCGATGGTGCGGTGCGGATGCAAGCATTGATCCAGGCTTTGCTCGGTTATGCCCGCGTTAGCAGCCGCAAGCAGCCGTTCGACAATGTTAATTGTCATCTAGTCCTCCAAGATGCGCTCTCTAACCTGCACGTCGCGATCGCTGAAAGTGCCGCCCAAATTTCTGTTGACCCACTGCCCACAGTTTGGGGCGATGCCACGCAATTGACTCAAGTCTTTCAAAATTTGATTGCTAATGCGATCAAATTTCGCCGCGATCTCCCGCCCCAAATTCAGATCGGCGTTCGCGCGATCGTCGATCCGCCCGCTAGCACAGAGGGATCGGCAGCGGCAGAGCTGCCCACCGCACCATTGGCTTGGTGTTTTACGGTCGCGGATAATGGCATCGGTATCGAACCACAGTATCTCGACCGAATTTTTGTCATTTTTCAACGCTTACATACCCGCGTCACTTATCCCGGCACCGGAATTGGATTGGCGATCTGTAAAAAAATCGTCGAGCGTCATGGTGGTACAATTTGGGTGGAGTCTGTACCTACAAGATCCAACTTAGAATTACAGCCTCCGCTCCCGATGTTGCCCCACTGTGCCGGATCGGTATTTCATTTTACAATTCCAGCGGTAGGTAGTATCTCTCCTCAACATGCCCATAAACAGCCGCACCATTGAAGTTTTACTCGTCGAAGACAATCCTGGGGATGCCAACTTAACCCGCATCGCTTTAGCAGACCGAGAAATCAATGTCCATTTAAGTGTGGTCGCTGATGGTGTCGAAGCCATGAATTTTCTCCATCGCCAGGGTGAATATCATCAAGCGGTTCCGCCCGATCTAATTTTGTTAGATTGGAATCTCCCGCGCAAAGATGGCCGAGAAGTATTAGTTGAAATTAGAGCAGATATCAGATTTCAGCGAATTCCCGTGGTCGTACTCACCACTTCCCAAGCCGAGGAGGATATTCTCAAAGCCTACAATCTTCATGCCAATTGCTACATTACCAAGCCGGTAGATTTCAACCATTTTGTCCAAATCGTGCAATCGATCGAAGATTTTTGGTTTAATATCGTCCAATTACCACCGACATAAGTTGGCGTTCGCCACGGTTTCAGATCTCAACTCAACATCTCAACTCATCGGTGACCACGAAACTTGGTGCTGTCGATCTTTAAACACCCTTATCTCCAGAGGGCAGCAGCACGATCTCGGTGCTCGACATCTTATCGATCTCAGACAATCCGGTCGATCTTCGCTCGTTGCAATTTTTTTGACCGATCTGCGAACACTTTTACCCCCAGAGCACAGCAGCATGATTACTGTTCTCAACATCTTACTCATCGAAGACAATCCTGGTGATATTCGGTTATTGCAAGAAATCTTGCGTGAAGTAACTACGACCCGGTGCCAGATTACACCAGTGATGAGCCTAGCTGAAGCGATTGCCAAGTTAGCTACTAGCAGCAGTGATGGGAATGACGATCGCCATTTTGATGTAATTTTGCTGGATCTTTCACTACCAGATAGCCAAGGTTTAGGCTCATTTCTCGCGCTCCGCGATCGCAATCCCAGCTTACCGATTATCGTCTTAACAGGGTTAGACGACCAAAATCTGGCAATTTCCGCCATGCAGCAAGGCGCGCAAGATTATTTGGTCAAAGGACAAGTGGATAGTTCTGTCTTGCTGCGCTCGATTCGCTATGCGATCGAGCGGGAACGGACGGAAATAGCCCTCCGGCAGGCGAAAAACGAACTCGAACAACGGGTGCGCGAACGCACTCACGATCTCCAGCAAATTAACGATCGCTTGCAGCGCGAATTACTCGAACGCCAAAAAGCCGAGGCCGCGCTCCACATCTCGCGATCTCGATTTGCGGGGATCTTGGAAATTGCCAGCGACGGCATCATTGCGATCGATAGCGACCGCACCATCACACTCTTCAATCAAGGTGCCGAACAAATTTTTGGCTATCAAGCTAGTGAAGCGATCAGTCGATCGCTAGATCTACTGCTCCCATCAGGATTTGTCAAGGTTGATCGCGATTGCCCCCCTGGTGTGACAGTGGGCACTGATGCGCCCGCCAAATCCCTGGAGACCAGACAACAAGTCATTGGTACCCGCAGGGATGGCAGTCAATTTCCGGCTGAAGCTTCGATTTCCTATCTCGAACTCGGACGAGAGCAAGTTTATACGATCATCTTGCGCGATGTCACCGAACGCCAACAGACTGAAAATAACTTGCGCGACGCGCTCCAAAAACTAGACTTTCACTTTGAAAACTCGCCCCTAGCCGCGATCGAATGGGATCGGGAGTTTCGGGTCAGCCGGTGGTCTGCGACGGCTGAAAAGATTTTTGGGTGGTCTTCAGCCCAAGTTTTGGGCAAGCGTCCCGATGAATGGCAATTCGTGTGTCCCGAAGATCTTGATCGACTTCAAGAGATGATGAATCAGTTGATTGCGGGAATCGAAACCAATAATGTCACGATCGATCGTAATTATTGCCAAGATGGGACGATCGTTCACTGTGAGTGGTACAACTCGGTGCTGCTAGACGATACCGATCGAATGGAGTCCGTGTTCTCTTTGGTATTGGATGTCACGGATCGACATCAGATCGAGCGGATGAAGGATGAATTTATTTCGGTGGTCAGTCACGAACTGCGGACGCCACTGACTTCGATTTATGGTTCGCTGAAGATGCTGGCTAGCGGCTTATTGCAGCAGCAGCCGGAGAAAGAGCAACGGTTATTAAAGATTGCCGTCGATAATACCGATCGGTTGATGCGGTTGGTCAATGATATCCTGGACATCGAACGGATCGAATCCGGCACGGTGCAAATGGTCAAGTCCGTCTGGAAAGTCTCGGAGTTAATGGCCAAAGCGGTTGAGGCGATCGAACCATTGGCGGATAAAGCGGGTGTGGCTCTGAGTGTCAGCAATGCTGGCGGACATGTCTGGGTAGATGGAGATCGGACGATCCAAGCCTTTACCAATCTCCTGGGTAATGCGATTAAGTTTTCGGAGCGCGATAGTACGGTCTGGTTTACATCGAGCAAGCAAGCCGGACAGATGTTATTTCAGGTGCGCGACTACGGTCGGGGTATCCCTAGCGATAAATTAGAAGTCATTTTTGAACGCTTTCAGCAAGTGGATGCTTCTGACGCCCGCAGTGGGGAAGGCACGGGCTTAGGGCTGGCCATTTGTCGGAGTATCATCCAGCAACATGGCGGTCAGATTTGGGCAGAAAGTGTACTGGGCGAAGGGAGTACGTTTTCATTCATTTTACCGCGCTCTCCCACCGCTCAAGATAGTCAACCCAGGATCGGCTGACCGAGCGAGCCACCTCTAACTACTAGTCCCAATCGGGACGATCGAGCTGTCTAATGCTTAACTGGCGTCAACTAGGTACTGCTGTTGACGATCGGAGATGGTCAATTAATGCTTGTAAACCTAACTCGTAGCTGTAGGCCCCAAAGCCGCTAATTTGGCCGATGACGATCGGGGCTAGATAGGAGTGATGGCGAAAGGTTTCGCGTTTGTAAATATTGCTCAGATGCACTTCGACGGTGGGCATCTGCACGGCCGCGATCGCATCGCGAATCGAAATACTCGTATGGGTGTATGCACCAGCATTAATGACGATCCCGTCATGGCGATCGCGAGCTGCGTGAATGGCATCTACCAGGACACCTTCGTGGTTAGACTGCATTGGCGTCACTACCACGTCCAAAGATTTACCCACCTCGATCGCTCTGGCATCAATTTGCGCCAAAGTTGAGACGCCATAGATTCCTGGCTCGCGCAATCCCAGTAAGTTGAGATTGGGGCCGTGCAAAATTATGACGCTCAATTGACGATCGCTGTCAGCTACCGACATCAGATGTATTTATCCTCGGACTCGACTATCGCCATCTGCGGACGCGATCATCGACCGGAATCGCGATCGGTTCGGGTTCTGGCTGCATTTCGGGGCCTAAAATTGCTTCGATTAATTTGCCAGCCCAGTGCTTTAACTTTTCGAGCACTCTTTCGATATAGTCCATCAGTTAACCTACTCCAGGAATGACCGATCTTCAACCAGGCTATCTACTTACGAGCTACGATGTCAGTGAAGTACGATTGGGCGGTGGTTGAGGTCGCTTACTGTTACCTATTGTAAAGGTAAATCTCATCAAGGTGTGGAGTGAATTTCGATTGAAATCGCTGGATTTTGCTGACTTTCTCTACCTGCAACTCAATCACCGCAACCGATCGACCCCAATCCATCCCCACTCGATCGGCTTCCTTAAGTAAATATTAAGATCGTCTGAAAATAATTTTTCCAGATGATAATCTGCGGCTGTTGATCGCTATAATTGCTTCTGGACAGCGGTTGTGGGCGGGACTAGGTACAGGGCACCGGAGATGAGAGTCAAACTGACAGATATCCAAAAAGCTACCAATCCATATAGATGCCAATTGTCAATCTGCCAATTGTGGGATGTCATTGACAATGGAGCCATCAGCATGGAGATCGCCACAATCTGACTCGTTGTTTTGAGCTTGCCCCAGATATTTGCCCCGCTAATCTGGACTTGGCCGACGCGCCACCCCGCGATCGTCAATTCGCGGGCTAAAATCAGGCAGACGCCGACGGCGGGCACCAAGTGGAGATCGATGAGGATCAGCAACGGAATCAACACCAGTAACTTGTCTACGAGCGGATCGAGAAACTTGCCCAGATCCGTCACTAAATCTAGCTTGCGGGCGAGATAGCCATCTAACCAATCCGTCAATGCCGCGACTAGAAATACTCCTAGTCCCAGCCACCGGATCGTTACACTAGGATCGTACAGACAATAAACGATCACAGGTAATCCTAGCAGCCGCGAAAATGTAATCGAATTGGGTAAATTCATCAGGATAAAATGGTGGGAGAGGGCGATCTGCGGGCATACTAAGGAAGCAAGCATTCATTATCGCTACAAATAGCAACTGTCGATTGGCGATCCTCCGAACGCCAAGCAAGAGACAATGTGAGAAGTGTAACTCTTCCAATCTGCGCCAAACTTGCTACTGCCGACAGATAGGGCAGTTAGCGGCAACATTCACCCGCCGAATGGCACCTGTGCGTCCGCAAGGGACACTGGCTAATTATTCTCGAAGTCGCAACCAGCTGCCAGCTAATGGGGCTGTACCTCTACCTTTACGTATATTGACACCGATAGTATGGACAATAGACACACCAACGTTCAAACTCAGATGCAGCTTTCCGTGCAAGAGGCGATGGCTTCGGTCCCGTTTTTGAGCGAATTGCCAGCCGAGGCGGTTGCGCCGGCACTAGCCCATGCGGCTATTCGCAATCATCCTGCCAATCAAACGATCTTACTCGAAAATGACTGGGGTGGCTCGGTGTATTTTGTGTTGAGTGGCTGGCTCAAAATTCGGACTTACAATGCTGACGGGCGGGAAATTACCCTGAATATTGTCGGTAGAGGTGAGATTGTCGGTGAGATGGCGGCATTGGAACAAGCACCACGTTCTACTGATGTGCTGAGTTTGACGCCAGCAACGATCGTCAATATTCCGGCAGAAGATTTCGTGCGGCTGCTCAAAACCGAACCACTGGCGGGGATGCGACTGGCGCAATTGATGGCTCGCAGATTGCGCCAAGTCAATCGGCGGTTGCGGTTGCGCGAATCAAATAGTGCCTCGCGCGTGGCGGATACGCTGTTGTTTTTGGTCGAGGGACAGGGAAAAAGTGTGTCTAAAGGTGTCGAAATCCCGAATTTACCCCATCGGGAACTCAGTAGTATGAGCGGGTTGGCACGAGAAACTGTGACGCGAGTACTCACCAAAATGGAAGCGGCGGGATTGATCGCCCGCAAACAAGATATTTTGTTAATCCCCGATGTGGCAGCTTTAGAAGCTAGTATCGCCTGATCGATCGCTTAGAATGTCAGAATCGATCGAATGGCTTTGCCGTCCCGCATGGCGGCGAAGGCATCATTGACACGATCGATCGGCATGATATCACTGACCAAATCGTCGATATTAATCTTGCCCTCCATATACCAATCGACGATTTTGGGCACATCCGTCCGCCCTTTAGCCCCACCAAAAGCCGTACCCTTCCATACTCGCCCCGTAACCAATTGAAAGGGTCTGGTGGCGATTTCTTGGCCAGCTCCGGCGACGCCGACAACTACGCTGACACCCCAACCTTTGTGACAACATTCTAATGCCTGTCGCATCAGCGTGACGTTACCAGTACATTCAAAACTATAATCGGCTCCGCCCTTAGTCAGATCCACCAGATAGGGCACTAAATCGCCCTCCACTTCCTGCGGATTGACAAAATGAGTCATCCCAAATTTCTCTGCTAAGGCGCGCTTAGCGGGGTTGATATCGATGCCGACGATGATATTTGCACCGACCATTCGCGCGGCTTGAATCACATTTAACCCCACTCCACCCAAGCCGAATACCACTACGTTGGCACCGACTTCGACTTTGGCCGTATTAATCACCGCACCAATGCCAGTAGTCACGCCACACCCAATCAGACAGACTTTTTCAAAGGGGGCATCGGGGCGAATTTTAGCCAGCGCAATTTCAGGTACCACTGTATAGTTCGCAAACGTGGACGTCCCCATATAGTGGTGCAACATCTGTCCCTGATAGGAAAACCGACTGCTGCCATCGGGCATCATACCTTGTCCCTGGGTGAGCCGAATGGCTTGACAGAGATTGGTTTTGCCGCTGAGGCAATAATCACAATTACGGCATTCGGGCACATATAGGGGAATCACGCGATCACCTGGTTTGAGGCTGGTGACACCCGCACCAATCTCGACGACGACCCCTGCACCTTCATGTCCCAAAATCGCCGGAAATAAGCCTTCTGGGTCGGCTCCCGACAAGGTATAAGCATCGGTATGACAAACCCCCGTTGCTTTGATTTCGACTAACACCTCTCCCGCTTGGGGCGGTGCGAGATCGACGGTGGTAATTTCGAGCGGTTTGCCTGCTTGGAAGGCAACTGCGGCTTTGACTTGCATAGCTGAGTGTTGGCGGGAGGTTCTTTACTATTCAAGCAGATTTTGATGTCGCGCTTAACTAAAAATACTATCGAAAAACTCGATCGATTCTTGGAGGGAAGCAATAAAACTGTCAATTTCCTCTTTCGTATTGTAGAAATACAAACTCGCGCGAGCTGTGGATTGAGCTTTAATAAACCGGTGCAAAGGTTGGGTGCAATGATGTCCGGCGCGAATCGCAATTCCGGCTTGATCTAGCATGGTGGAAAGATCGTGCGGATGTACCTCACCAGCCGTAAACGATGCTAAGGCTGCGCGTTCTTTGGGTGGTTTGGGGCCATAGATTTTCACCTGCGGGATTTGCATTAATTTCTCAAACAAATAAGCTGTCAATTCTGCTTCATAAGCATGAATTTTATCCATCCCAATATTTGTTAAATAATCTACTGCCGCACCTAAAGCGATCGCTTCGGCAATTGCGGGGGTACCCGCTTCAAACTTATGAGGTAAATCTGCATAAGTCGCATTTTCTAAAAATACATCGGCAATCATTTCGCCACCACCTAAGAACGGCGGCATAGATCGCAATAAATTTAGCTTCCCGTATAGGAATCCAATCCCCGTGGGACCACACATTTTATGACCTGATACTGCCATCCAATCACAATCTAAATCTTGGACATCTAGCCGCATGTGCGGGGCACTCTGACAAGCATCAACTAATACCTTTGCATCGTATTGACGCGCGAGTGCAACAATATCTTTAATGGGATTGATACAACCTAACGTATTAGAAACGTGAACTACCGATACTAATTTAGTCTTTTCATTCACCAACGATTGGTAATGTCCAAAATCAAACTCTTCTTCCGGTGTGAGTTGGACAAATTTGAGTCGCGCTCCGGTTTTTTGGGCGACTAATTGCCAGGGAATCAGATTGCTATGATGCTCCATGACAGACAAAATTACTTCATCACCGCGTTGGAGATTGCTCAATCCCCAACTGTAGGCAACTAAATTGATTGCTTCTGTTGCATTACGGGTGTAAATAATCTCTTGTGAAGAAGCAGCATTAACAAATTTGGCAATCTTTTCGCGCGCACCTTCATAGGCGTCTGTCGCTTCGGAGCTGAGCGTATGTACGCCCCGATGGACGTTGGAATTGTAGTGACTGTAGTAATGTTCTAGAGCGTGAATGACTGCATGAGGTTTTTGGGAAGTGGCCGCATTATCTAGATAAACTAGGGGCTTGCCATGCACCTCGCGGTGGAGAATGGGAAAATCTGCTCGCACTGTATCTGCGAGACTTTGCTTGGTGTGAATCCCCGATTTGGTTTGGATAAAAGTCATGTCTTCAGCAGTTCCTGTCAGATTTTGGATTAATCGTAGAATCGGGCTTTCTCTAGTCATTGCTTACCAGTTCCTAGTTAGCTTTTGAATGTTTTTACGGCTACTGCTAATTGTTTGCGTACGGAGGCGACGGGGATTCGATCGACTATTTCTACAGCAAAAGCATTGATTAATAATATTTTAGCTGTTTCGATATCCAATCCTCGACTCTGGAGGTAGAAGATCTCATCGTCTTCTAATTGGCTGACAGTTGCGCCGTGGGAGCATTTAACGTTGTCAGCGGTAATTTCTAGCTGGGGTTTGGTATCGATGCGTGCCTTGGCAGATAGCAGCAGATTGCGATTCAATTGCCCAGCGTTAGTTTGTTGGGCAGCTTGCGGTACAAATACTTTACCGTTGAAGATCGCATGGGCGCGATCGTCTACGATACATTTGTGCAGTTGGTTGGTGATGCCGTGGGGTTGGGTGAGCGAGATCGTGCTATGGGTATCCGATTCTTGTTCGCCGTTTACCATCGTCAAACCATTGAGGTAAGTTTCTGTCTGCGCGCCGATTTGGAAGATTTCCCAGTTGTGGCGTGAGAGTTTGCTACCGAGTTCGATCGAGTTACCTGTATAGGAACTATGCTGGGATTGGGATACTGCTGTTTTACCGATATGGATAGCGGTGATAGCTTCGTCTTGGATGCGGGTACAATCGAGTTTGGCAGATTCACCCAACCAGATCTCGGTGACAGCATTGTTGAAATAGATGGCATCGCCACTGGCTACATGCCGATATTCTTCGACTAACGTTGCGCTACTTCTCTGTTCTAACACGATTAGCGTACGCGGTTGAGTCGAGATCGCCGTATCGGTTGTGGTAGTAATAAATAATAGCTGAATCGGTATATCTAGTGAGATATCTGGAGCTAACCAGACTATGGCTGCGTCATTAATGCCAGCCGTATTAATTGCGGTAAATACTTCTTCGCCCCCAGGCTGTTTGCCGAGATAAGTCGTAATTGCCAACCCAGCAGCATTGGCGGCGGCAAGATTGCCAATAAATACACCAGCAGGTAGGTGAGCCAGGCTGGAGAGTAGGGGTGCGTAGCTGCCGTTGACGAATACGATGCGGGTGTTGGCGGCTTCGGGGATGACGAAGCTGTCAATATTGACTGGTGGTAGCTGAAGGGCTGCGGGGGTGAATGTTTGGGTGAGGAGTGGGGCGAGGTTTGTGAACCGCCATTCTTCATCGGTGGTGCTAGGGATTGTTTGTTCTTGGAGGTATCCGGCAGCTTGGGTGCGGAGTTCGTGGAGTTGGGGGTTGGGGGCTGGGGTGGTGAGGAGTTGGGTGAGGGTTGGTGTCATATATTCGCAGAGGGCGCGGAGAGGGGGAGAGTACGCAGAGAGGTTGTTGGTGTTGTGCGGGGTGTTTATTTAAACACAGAGGTACGCGGAGGTACCACAGAGGGGCACTGAGGGATTGGATAGTGAGGAACTAAATTCCTACGGGTTGGGGTTCTGTTACCCAGTCGTAGCCTTTGGCTTCTAGTTCGAGGGCGAGTTCTTTGCCGCCGCTGGTGAGGATTTGGCCGTTGGCCATGACGTGGACGAAGTCGGGGATGATGTAGTCGAGGAGGCGTTGGTAGTGGGTGATCACGAGCATGGAGTTATCTTGGTTTGATAACTGATTGACGCCGTTGGCAACGATTTTGAGGGCGTCGATATCCAAGCCAGAATCGGTTTCATCGAGGATGGCGAGGCTGGGTTCGAGGATCGCCATTTGAAGGATTTCGTTGCGCTTTTTCTCACCACCGGAGAAGCCTTCGTTGACGCTCCGGCTGAGGAAGGCGGGGTTCATTTTGACGATTTCTAGTTTGTCTTGGATCAGTTCGTCAAAGTCAAAGGCGTCTAATTCTACTAGTCCTCGATGCTTTTGGCGAGAGTTGTAAGCAACGCGGAGGAAGTCCAAGTTACTAACGCCAGGGATTTCTAATGGATATTGGAAAGCTAGAAATACACCAGAACGCGCCCGATCTTGAGGTTCTAAGTCAAATAAATTCTCGCCTTTATAGGTGACTTTGCCACCAGTAACTGTATAAGCGGGATGTCCGGCTAATACTTTGGATAGGGTACTTTTCCCAGAACCATTCGGCCCCATAATTGCATGAATTTCGCCAGCCTTGATTTCGAGACTTACACCGTTTAAGATCTGCGTATCATCGACGTTTGCGGTCAGGTTTTCGATCGAGAGGATAACTGGACTATTAGGATTAATCATATTTAGATTTTATTTAATTGCGTTTTAATAATATTCGATCGATCTTAGCTGGTCTTCTATCATATCATTATCCAGAGAGGAAGCCAGAATGGGTGTCATCTCGAACTGAAAGAACTCAGCAAACTCCACAAATACATACATTAGACATCGGCGATTATCATCACAGAATCAAATTTCTCATCTCGATCGCGATGGTCGATCGAGATATTATTAAATCCAGCACCGACTAGTAGATGTTTGATATCTTCAGGTGCATATAATTTGAAATCATGTTGAGTAAAAGGTAAGTCTTTCATCTTGTCAGCCGATCGAATACTAATAATTAATTTACCGCCCTTTTTCAGTACTCGCCTAATTTCGCGCAAACTAACTAATGGATCTTTCCAAAAATAGATCGTATTAACGGTACAAACCTTGTCAAATATCTTGGCCTCAAATGGTAATTGACCGACATCGCCAAACTCGATCGAGACTTTACCAGCTTGAATCGATTTTTTAAATCTTCGTTTAGCTTTATCTACCATCGCCTGAGAAAAATCGACACCATGAATTTTACCAGTGTCGATTGTCTTAAGCATTTCCTCGATCGTGACTCCACCACCAAAGCCGATATCTAAAACTCGATCTGTAGGTTTAACATCTAAAAGTTCGACGGTGAGATGATTGATTTTCTCATTTCCTTTGTTAAGGAAATCTCCCATGAAAAATTTACCGAACAATCCCGATGGTTGCCGGAGTTGATCGGCGAGAAACTTATTAGGAATGATTTTTGGAACGATCGATCTCATGATTACTAATTAACTATTTACTCTCAGTTTCTGGCACGAACGAAATCCCTTCGTAAATTCGCTCGATCGGGAAAGTCAAATTCACACTTTTAAGTTTGATCGTATCCCCCACTTGATAGTTAATAATTTCCCAACTTCCGCTTTCAGTTTTGCGGTACAGATCGATCTCGATCTTCTCAGAACTAACCAATACATAATCTTGTAGAACCGGATTTTGGCGATACATCCTAAACTTACCACCTCTGTCATAAGCTTCGGTACTTTTGGATAACACCTCAATAATTAAGCATGGGTAAGTAATATATTGAGTAGTAATTTTATCTCGATCGTCACAAGTAACGCTTATATCTGGATAAGTATAGTCATTTGATTCAACGATATTCACCCGACAATCGGAATTAGCTGTCTGGCAAACACCTCCACTAAGGTGATTATCTAATAAAGCACCAAATTTCAGGGCAATTCGACTATGGTTAACAGTCCCACCAGTCATGGCATAAACTTCACCGCCGAGATATTCATGCTTTTCTAATTGTTGCTCCTCCCAAGCAAAGTATTCTTCAGGAGTAAATCTGGGGGTATTGTCTCGTACAGCAACCATAACGTAGATATTTTATTTTATAATTGAGAACCCATATTTATATTATTTATATATCGATCTTATCCCACCTTCAACCAGCCAAAGACATCACCAGCAGTTAGTTTAATAGATCGAGCAAACTCAGGTACAATTAATTCAGCTTCGAGCAGATCCACTACTTGAACTTGTTTATCCGGTTGATAAGCTAAGATCATCTTCTCAGCCGGATCGATCAACCAGCTTACTTCAGTACCACGATCTAAACAATGAAGAATATTCTTAATTACTTTAGTCGTACTTTGATCTGGAGATAAGATTTCAATTGTCCAATCGGGTGCAGTTGTCACCACATTGGCAACCTCACCATCGTCATCTTTAGGAATATTTTCATTCTTTAATACAACTACATCAGGGACTATAGATCGACCACCAAAAGTACATCTTAATTCTGATAGTGCTATGGCTATCTTCGACTCTAATAAAAGTGAATTAATGAAGATAAGTAGCTTGGTCTGAATTACGCTATGTTTTCCTTGAGGCATTGGCTTTTGAACTATCTTTCCATCAATATATTCACTCGCAGGTTTAGTTTCTGGAAGAGCCAGAAATTTTTCTAAAGTAATAATATTTTTTACAGGTGTCGCAACCATTTTAAAACTTTAATTTTGTAGGGTGGGCACTGCCCACATTTTGATACTGACTAAATTCAATTATGCTTCAGTGTTAGCGATTGATTGACATTTTTACCCTAAAAGCTTGTGCTGACATCAAACTATTAGTCCAAATATTTCACCAGAAATAACAAAAGATTCGTACATAGCACTATCATCAATGAGATCTAACGAATAATTATCAGAAAAATTCAGTCTCAAGGTATCTGATCCTATTACGCTCACAGATTCAATCAATTTTCCTAGTAAGCATACTAACATTTTGCTTTTATCTACTTCTTCTACGCCATGACCGCTTAAAATCATAGAACCATTTTGCCATATATTATATTTGCACTGTATCGTGATATCCGAGGAAATATTTGACTCATTTGCTAATACTAAAGTTACGCTAAAAAGACTAACGCGTACTTGTACTAACTCATTGTCAAAAAGAGGGGTGAAATCTATTGACTTATCTATCTTGTACATTTAACAAAACAAGAGTTGGGGGGTGAGTCTCATATTCATGTTTATATCAAACTCTTGTTATCTATCAAAGTTGATGATTGGTGGGCAATGCCCACCCTACGAATTAACTATCTAAAATTAACCGACAGTACCTTCTAATTTCAGACTCAACAATCTGTCGGCTTCAACCGCAAATTCCATCGGAAGTTGATTAAAGACATCCTTACAGAAACCACTAATCATCATCGAAATCGCATCCTCTTGGGAAATCCCCCGTTGAGCGAAGAAGAACAATTGATCCTCACCAATCTTAGAAGTAGATGCTTCGTGTTCGACTTTGGCAGTTTGATTCTGAACTTGGATATAGGGGAAAGTATTCGCCTGCGCTCTGTCGCCAATTAGCATCGAGACACATTGGGAGTAATTTCTCGCGCCTTTGGCTGTCGGATTCATTTTGACTAAACCGCGATAGCTATTCTTCGATTTTCCGGCGGAAATCCCTTTGGAAATAATCGTACTGCGGGTATTTTTGCCCACATGGATCATCTTGGTGCCAGTATCGGCTTGTTGGAGATTATTAGTCAGCGCGACGGAATAAAATTCGCCGACGGAGTTGTCGCCGACTAAGACACAACTGGGATATTTCCAAGTAATTGCCGAACCTGTTTCTACTTGCGTCCACGAAATCTTGGAATTGACACCTTTACACAAGCCGCGTTTGGTAACGAAGTTGTAGATGCCACCTTTCCCAGTTTCATCGCCAGCGTACCAGTTTTGGACGGTGGAATATTTGATTTCGGCGTTATCTAATACGACCAATTCGACGACGGCGGCGTGGAGTTGATTGGTGTCAAATGCGGGTGCGGTACAGCCTTCGAGGTAAGTGACGGATGCACCTTCATCGGCGATGATTAATGTCCGCTCGAATTGACCGCTATCGCCGGTATTGATCCGGAAATAAGTGGATAAATCCATCGGGCATTTGGTGCCTTTGGGGATGTAGACAAAGGAACCGTCGCTAAATACGGCGGAGTTTAAGGCTGCAAAGAAATTATCGGCGATCGGAACCACGCTACCCAAGTATTTCTCGATCAATTCGGGATATTCTTTGACAGCTTCGGAAATCGAGCAGAA
>NZ_JANNDR010000137.1:0-7714 GCF_031378165.1 Chamaesiphon sp. OTE_75_metabat_556 | reverse complement strand
AGTGCGCAGGTATGAGTGGATGTCTGAAAAGTCAGAACCTACACTGGCAGCCTGATCGTAATGCCGATCGGCACACTCATATGGCTGGTAAGACTTCATCGTCTTTGGATAACCGACAAGCCCAGTTTAACTACCATCAGGTCTATTATCAATTAGGGGTACAAGCTTTCCCCATCAAGGATTGTAGCTCTTAGCATTCGATCGAACCGCTCCTGCATAATAGCTCAGTAGCCTGCTGCTGTAGACTTTGCAACACTAGCGGTGATTTCCAGTCGTCAGGCTTCTAGTTGAAACCCGCCACAACTTGATCGCAATCGATACAAACTAAACTGGTAGAATATTGGCGATTCAATATCCATTTCCAGACTCCCACCACTACCACATGACCCACTCCAACGAAGATGCCACCCGCGTGCGGGTTTTAAGTGAAGCGTTACCATATATCCAAAAATTTGCGGGACGCACTGTGGTGGTTAAATATGGTGGTGCCGCAATGAAAGATAGTGCCCTCAAGGATCGAGTGGTTAGAGATCTGGTGTTTATGTCCTGCGTGGGGATTCGTCCGGTGCTGGTGCATGGTGGTGGGCCAGAAATTAATAGCTGGCTGGAAAAACTGGGGATCGAACCGCAATTTAAAGATGGCTTGCGCGTAACTGATGCGGCGACAATGGATGTCGTCGAAATGGTCTTAGTCGGACGAGTGAACAAAGAAATTGTCTCACTGATCGATCGATCTGGTGGTAATGGCGTCGGCTTATGTGGCAAAGATGGTAATCTGATCGTCGCCCGTCCTGACGGTCGCGAAGGGATTGGCTTTGTGGGTGAGGTGAGCAGTGTGAATGTAGATATTCTCAATACACTGGTCAAGAGCGGCTATATTCCCGTTGTGTCGAGCGTCGCTGCCGACGATAACGGTCAGGCTTATAATATCAATGCCGATACGGTGGCTGGTGAAATTGCTGCCGCACTGGGAGCTGAAAAACTGATCTTGATGACTGATACTCCTGGATTGATGCGCGACTTCAAAGATCCCAGTACGCTCATTCGTCAGTTGGATATCCAGGGAGCACGCGCGTTGATTGCTGATGGTACCGTCAGCGGTGGGATGATTCCCAAGCTGACCTGTTGCGTGCGCAGTCTGGCTCAAGGGGTCAAAGCAGCACATATTATCGACGGACGCTTGCCGCATTCCCTCTTGTTGGAAATTTTCACCGATAATGGTACTGGTTCGATGATTGTGTCGTCAGCAACTCGCTAACGCGGCGAATCGATCGAGCCAAGCAAATTCCCTCCCCATCGACAATCGAAATGACTTTCGATACTGACTATCAATTCGGCCAAATTGCCTTCGAGCGCGGTGAATACCGCCAAGCTGTCGGTTATCTACTTGCCGCTATCGCTCAAATCCAACCGAATACCCAGCTTGGTGGCGAGGTGCAGGTGTGGCTGGTCACTGCTTTTGAAGCTGCCGGGCAACTGAGCGAAGCCAAAGCTCTGTGTCAGAAACTCGCAAACCATCCCAATCTCGATACGCGGCAAGCTAGTAAAAGGATGCTGTATATCATGCAGGCTCCAGATTTGGTGCGCAAAGATGAGTGGCTGACGAAGATTCCCGATTTATCGCATTTAGAAGATGGGAAGGGAAATGTGGCGGTAAATAATCGATCGATCTCACCACCGCCACCAAAAAAACTATCGCTAGAAGAACGCTACGCACCGATCGATCTGAGTCAAGTCAATACGCAGGATAATAATTTCATCTCAATCGCGCTGATCTTGACAATGGTGACACTCGGAGGGTTGTGGCTACTGGCAAAGGGATAGAATTTGCACTGTCCTCTGGACTCCGACATTAAATTGACACCACTGCCATAAGAGAGACCCCTACACAATTGAAATGTGGGGGTGCAGCTTGTGGGTACCCACAGAGCTGCGCTACGACTTAAAGGCTATGGTTTACCAAGAAAATCCATTTTGCCTAGCTCTACTCCCGAATGTCGGAGAATATTATAGGTAGTTGTGGCATGGAAATAGAGATTAGGCAAAATAAACGAAATTAGATAAGGCATTCCGGCCATCTTGATCGAGTGTTTGCCCATCGGTAGGGTAATTTGCTTTTGCTCCGAGCCATCAATTTGAGCTGGAGTTAAAGTTTCTAAATAAGCGATTGTCTGCTTAAGGCGATCGATTAATTGGGTAAAAGTTGTCTCATCATCAGGCATCCCTGGTGCTTCCAATCCTGCTAGTCTAGCTGCTCCTCTTCTGGTGATGTCAGAGGCAATTTGGATTTGTTTACTCAACGGGTACATATCAGGGGACAAGCGACTATTAATCAGTACCGATGGGTCGATTTTTTGGGCTTCGGCATGAGCGGCACCTTTTTCGAGGATATTAATCAGGTTATGCAAGCAGCTAATGATTGGCGGCACGGATGCCTGATACATAGAAATAGTCATGGTTTATTGCTGTGGTTGAGGACTGCTCGATCGTATTATCTATCGATTTGGGTGGTTTTCAATATCCTCCTCCACAACCTTTGAGTTGAAAACGGCCGAAATAATTCAAGCTGATGGCAATCTCGGTAGATCTTTATCTTTAGTCCCAAATTGGAGTAGTACCAGACCCACCAAAAATCCGATAATTAACCCCGAAAAGTGACCGACAATACTTGTATGTCCATTGGTACGATCGAAGACATATTGTAAAACGACACTAAATAATACCGTCTGAAATTGCTGCCGAGCTGCTGCGACTTTAGATTTGCGCCAACCACTGAGGTGAATCGCCCCCATCGTCCCCAACATCCCCATAATCGCGCCAGAAGCGCCGACAGTAGTATTGGGTATCATCAATTTCGTATCGATATAGACAATCGCCGCCATCGAACCAAATCCGGCCAGTAGATAGGCAAACAGGTAACGCCCAGAACCCAGACGATGTTCGACAAATTTCCCCAGGTAAAATAAGCCCAGCATATTCAACCCCAAGTGAACGATGCCCATATGGAGAAAGTTAGCCGTAATAATCCGCCACCATTGACCGGCTAAAACTAGTGAAGCAGTTAGCCCGCCCCACAGATTGAAAGTTGCATCTTTATCCCCAGCCCACAAATTGGTATTAAAATCTTGATTGCCAGTTTTCAGTTGCCACAATAATTCCACGCCGAAAACTAAGATATTAATCGCAATTAAAGCATTGGTAACTGGAGTTGCAGCATCGATCGGTGTCTGACTGGTATATCTGGCATCTTGTCCGACTGTAGCTTCTATCTGGGCGACAGCTTCCCAGTCAAATTGATTGAGCTTGGCCAAATCTGGTAACGGTTGGGACAATCGCCAATCGATATCTTGCTCGATACAGCTATCGTGAGTCTCGTGTCGAAGTTGAATCAGTTGCTCTGTCGCGTTCTCGACATCGCCTGCGGCTAACTCCGCCGTACTTATCCAAAATTGATGGACATCCGCAGATTCTGTTGCCAGCAGGCTTTGGCATGATTGCTCTACCACCTCTACCCGCCCACAGTAGGCCAGAACATACATCTTGAGGATATTTAGCGACTGACTATTAATCTGACCGCTACGATCGAGTTTAGCGACCTCTGCGATACATCGCCGTAAATCTCCAGTTTCCGCCAATGCCCGCAAGTAATAGACCAATATCATGCCGCGATTGCCCAATGCCACTCCCAGTTCGCTCGATGGCAATCGCAATTGGGTCATTTGCTCCTGCATCCACACAATATACTCCTGCCAGCGATCGGTAGAACGGTACAATAAAGCAGTCGCAGACCGACTGAGATCGGTTGGTTTGCTCGATTTTTTACCCGCAATATTGCCAGGTTGATATCGATCAAAAATTGCGTGCGCTAGATCCAATTGCCCCGCCTGCGCCAACGCAATGCCAGCCAGCAAATGATGATATGTCCACATCCCATCTGTCGGTATCAGCCACCTCAGCCGCCGTGCGAGTCTACTGGCGGCTAAATATTGCGAATTACGGACTAGAGATTCTAGTCGGCGCAGCATCATCATCGGAAATAACACTAAGCCAATCCACACCCCAATACCGATCTTCATCATCAGAACGGGTTGATAATACCAACTCATTGATAAGATAATCAGCACGACGATCGCGGCAATTTTCAGGCTAGAATTACTCCGCGATGTCGGTAGTAAGATCGCCAAACAGTAAAAGATTGCAATCTGTACTAAAACAATATTGGTAAAATTCATTAGGCGTGAACCATCGATATTTACGTAGATACTTACTATACTAGCTAAATCTCTAGCTTCGCTATCGATCGACTATTCCCTCACCCTCTCTTGCTCATGATTTGTGATTGGTCGATTGGCGATTTACCTGGCTTAAGTCAGCCCGAACGCATCTTGCTCGAAACATTGGGGATTACCACAACCCGACAACTGCTCGCTGCCGCCCCAGATGCTGCGACCAAACAGCAGTTAGCTGCTAGTCTCGGTGCCAAGATTCAATACGTCAATAAACTCTTAGCCCTAGCCGATTTAGCGAGATTGGCCGGAGTCGGCTGTCAGTACAACGGGTTATTACTGCATACGGGGATAATTTCGGTCAAACAACTATCTCAAATGCCCGCTCACAAAATCCATCAACAACTACTCAAACTCCACGTTGCCACCCTCCAACGCCGCGATCTCTGCCCCAATCTCGCTCAAGTTCAAGGTTGGATAAAACAAGCAGGGGCGATAGTTGATAGTTGATAGTTGGGAGTGAATGGTGATTTAGAAAGACGCAAGCGTCTTAAAGCCTAAAGCCTAAAGCCTAAAGCCTATTTCTTCGCCAATACTCCATTCAAAAAGATATCCGCCAAGCCTTCGGCCATTTCCTTCATGTCCTGAGGGCTGGCACCTGGTTGGGTAATTGTTTCGTGACTAAAGCCAGCCACGACAAACATCCCCAAAAATACCTGGGCAATCACGCGAGGATTCATCCGTCGATAGACACCTCGCTCCATTGCTGTTTGGAAAAATGCTTCGGCGACATCGGTCATTTTTTCCACGACTTCCGACTGAATGCGATCGCGTAAATCTTGATGTAGTTGGACTTCCATAAAACAGACCCGCATCATGTCATAGTTATCGCCCAACCGCAACATCCGTTTGTACATGACATGGGAGATGGCTTCATAGCTAGCCATCTCACTCAGTTCCGTTAACAACTCTGTCAGCAAATCGATCCAGCCATTGGTGGCGACTTCAACTAAGATTGCTTTTTTATTCGTAAAATGTCGAAACAAAGTGCCTTCAGCAATTCCGGCTTTTTCGGCTAATTCCTTGGTTGTTGTACCATCATAGCCGTTACGCGCAAATAGCTTTTGAGCTGCTTGGAGAATCTTGTCATGGGTATTTAGCTCCGGTTTTTGTTTGCTATGAAATATCTGCATAAATACCCACTACGATCGAATGCCTACAAATGGAATCCCTACATCATTGTGCTCATAGAATTGTAGATTAGCTCGTTGCTTTACAGTTCGTTAGAGATAGTTACCTGTGTTTACGATCGCGATCGACAAATCGCTTTTAACTTTAAGTTTCTTCATGAAGAGTTGGGAGCGGGGAATGCTTGTTTCCATATTCCCTACTAAAGCCTAAAACCTAAGGAACGATCAACACCGGACATGGTGCTAGCGAGATCGTCCGACTGGCGACGCTTTCGGCGACGTGTTCCAAATCCACTCCGATGCCGCGACTACCCATGACGATCAGATTGACATTGAGTTCGTCAGCCACATCACAGATCGTAAACGCGGGCTTACCTTCCCGCTGCATAATTTCAGCAGCGATCCCACGTTGGGCAAATAGCTCTTGCACCGAGTGTAGTAGTCTGTCGATCGCTTCTGGCGACTGCATCACCGGATCTTCGAGGACTTCGGCGTCTAAATCTGGCGTCTCGACGACCGACAATAAAATCAGCTTGCTTTGATATTTTTGTACCAGATCGATCGCGACCGCAATTGCTTCTTGGGCTTCACGCGAGCGATCGAGCGGAAAGAGAATTTTGTTAAACATATACTGAGGCTAAATAATAGTAGCTCTTATCCTCTTACTACCCTATTTTCGATCCGCAGCTCTAACTCGATCGAGATTAGTAACAAATCTACACGGGTTTTCCGGTAGAATTATGAGACGGCAGAGCTAAATGTTTTCTTTAATACAGTACAAATATTCGGTATTACTAAATTTTCTCAGCTTTTATATCAAAACAAAATTAACCACGATCGTTTTTAAGGAGTTTCACCAGTGCCTAAGAAGTCCATTGCCAGTCTATCCGCTGCCGATCTCACAGGGAAGCGCGTTCTCGTTCGTGCTGATTTTAATGTCCCTGTAGACGATGCGGGTAACATCACCGACGATACCCGGATTCGGGCTGCGCTACCCACCATCAAAGATCTGACTAGCAAGGGTGCAAAAGTGATCCTCAGCAGCCACTTCGGTCGTCCCAAAGGTGTGGATGAGAAATTGCGCCTGACACCAGTTGCCAAGCGGTTGTCGGAGCTATTAGGCCAAACTGTGGTCGCATGTAAGGACTGCATCGGTGATGAAGTCGCCAGCCAAATCGCGGCGATGAGCAATGGACAAGTTGCACTACTGGAAAACGTCCGCTTCTACCCCGAAGAAGAGAAAAACGATCCCGAATTCGCCAAGAAGCTAGCGGCTAACGCGGACTTATATGTCAACGATGCATTCGGTACTGCTCACCGCGCTCATGCTTCGACAGAAGGCGTTACTAAATATCTGAGTCCTTCGGTGGCTGGCTACTTGATCGAAAAAGAATTGGAATATCTCCAAAACGCGATCGAGAGTCCTAAAAAACCACTAGCAGCGATTGTCGGTGGTTCTAAAGTATCGAGTAAAATCGGCGTGATCGAAACTCTGCTCGACAAATGCGACAAATTATTCCTCGGCGGCGGGATGATTTTCACATTTTACAAAGCACGCGGTTTGAATGTTGGTAATTCGCTCGTTGAAGATGATAAATTAGATCTCGCGCGCGCGCTCGAAGCCAAAGCAAAAGAAAAAGGCGTTGAATTTTTATTACCAACCGATGTTGTCGTAGCTGATAAATTTGCTGCTGATGCAAATGTTCAAATCGTCAATGTGAACAACATTCCCGATGGTTGGATGGGCTTGGATATCGGCCCTGATTCGATTAAAGTTTTCCAAACAGCTTTAGCTGACTGTAAGACTGTAATTTGGAATGGCCCGATGGGTGTATTTGAGATGGATAAGTTCGCTGCAGGTACTTTTGCGATCGCTAATACCTTGGCTGAAATCTCCAAAACTGGTGCGATCACGATTATCGGTGGTGGTGACTCAGTTGCTGCTGTCGAAAAAGCGAATCTGGCCGACCAAATGAGCCACATTTCGACAGGTGGTGGTGCTTCTTTAGAATTGCTAGAAGGTAAAGTTCTACCTGGGATTGCAGCATTAGATAATGCGTAACTTCGAGATCGCGATTCGATCGTAATTTTTTGATAAATATAGCCCTGGCTGTTGGTTAAGTCAGGGCTATATTTATGAGCGATCTCAGTCGCCAGTGATATTGAGATGTTTCGATCAACTGCTACTTTGACATGCTATAAACTACTTTGGTATTGCGCCGAACAATTACCCAATCGACAATTCATCGAAATTTGGGATCGTTAATTGATTAGATCTGGCACTTCATGAACTCCTGA
>NZ_JANNDR010000136.1:0-14399 GCF_031378165.1 Chamaesiphon sp. OTE_75_metabat_556 | reverse complement strand
TGCCTAAAAATAACTAGATCGTCAACGAGGAGGAGGCGAATCATGAATTAGTGAATAGTGAATAGTGAATAGTGAATAGTAGATGAGATTTAAATGCAGTTGTTGTCAATTATTAATTTATCAACTTGGTAGAAATATCTTAATCTGGGTACCCTGGCCGATATTGCTATTGAGATGGAATTCACCGCCCAAACATTGCACGCGCTCTTTCATATTTCGTAAGCCAAATCCGGTATGAGGTCGATCGAGATCGAAGCCGTTACCATTATCGCAAATTTCCAGAATAGTGCCACGGTTCTCATTCTGAGCAGCTACGCCAACGACGATCCTACTTTCGATCGTCACGCGATCGGCTTGGGCATGTTTTTGAATGTTGGTAATTGATTCTTGAATGATGCAATAAAGTTGATAGCTAGACTGGAGTGATAATTGGGGGAAACGAACATCAACAATTACCTGAAACGGATGATTTTGTTCTGCTAAGGCATTGATCGCTTCGGTGAGGTCAAAATTTGATCGCTTCATTGTACCCAAGGCTTGACGGACATTATCGAGGGCTTGAGAGCTAAGTTTTTTGGCAAGATCGATCGCTTGTTGTGCGCGTACTGGTTCGGTAGCCTGGACTCTCTGGGCAAGTTCGATTTGGACATCTAAAGAGGTAAGCGAATGCCCTAGTGTATCGTGAATATCACGAGCGATCCGATTGCGCTCTAAATCGACAGCTAGCGTCTCTACTTGTTTAGTAAGTCGATCGGCTTTTTCGCGAGATTTTTGCTCTTCTGCCCAAACGTTGCCAAGTAAAAGTACAAAAATGCAATTAATAGAATAACTAAGAATATAGCCAGTTATTAGTCTAGATGGAATCAGATATAATTTGAGGTCAATCTGCTGCGAGTATTGAATTATACTAGATACGCGAGAAATATAGCTAAGGCTAATTACAATTAAGAAAAGAATAGCGATAGTAATTATTTCTTTTCTGGGTAGTAGAAAGCATCCTTTTAAGAAAAAAGTGCAGTAGAGCGCAAAACTAATGAATTCATAATATTCGGCAATAATTACAGATAAGACTGATAGGATTACATAAATTCTTCTATGTCTGAGTGAAAAGTTTACAGGAAAAAACAAAATAAATGAAATAAATACTAAAGCAAATAAGGCTGTCTGCCAGAGCATAAATGGAGATTCCTGCAACTTGGGATTGACAAAAATCGCCCAAATGCTAAAAGCCAAAATGAATAGTTCGATAATCAGAAGCGATCGACGCATCTTGATATAGGCTGGTTGTAAACTTGTCATCAGAGCTGCTCTTGGCGAGATAATCCACCAATAATTAATATTTATATTTAGATCCTAGTTCGATCAATGTAGCGATCGATATGACTTTAGTCATATTTTGTATGACCTTAGTTAATATCCAAATCTGTGACGATCGGGTTAATCTGTACTAGCTGTGCGGTAATGTAGCATTTGACGGATAAATGCGGAGAACTGCGATCAAATGCTCGATATTTTGGAGGGGTTGAGATATGAAAACTTATCTAGCTTATTTATTATTAATTACTGGGATCTGGATCGCGATGCCGCAATTAGCGATTGCCAAACCTCAGCCAGTTAGCACCAAGCAAGAATCGTCCACTGCCAAAATTTCACCAGCAGCAGCCCTAGAGCGACTGATTCTGGCTCCAAAATTATCAGCTAGTTGGTTTACACCCGAATTTCTCAAAGCAGTGGATAAAAACTCGGATGTGAATACAGTACAATTTCAGCGCGATGTGACGCTCAAACTCGGCACGATGCGATATGGCAATTATAAATCCATCCAATCGATCGGCGGTGATAAGTATCGGATTATCTTCGATCGAGCCGAGCCGGATGCGGTGGTTGCCCAGTTTAGGCTCGATGTCAGGGGCAGAATTGCGGGCATTAGGCTAGCTGAGAAAAGAAATAAGCCCAATGCTCAAGCTCAAGTAGCAGCACAAGCGGCTGTCGATCGATCTTTTAGAACAAATGTCGGCAGTAATGGTAAACCCAATCCATTATTTGTCAGCCTCAAACAATGGTTGGGAAATTATCAAAAAGTCCGCAAGCAAGATGAAACTACTTATGTCGGAATCTTCGAGCGAGGTTCGTTACCACTTGAAGTCAACTTTAAAACTGATGGATCGATCGAGAATTATGGGGTAGGATGTCCGGTTACGAAGTTACCACTGAGTCAAGCTCATTCAGATCTTCAGAAAATATTCTCGAATTGTCCCAATCTCAAGTAAATACTTGATTTTATAATCCTCCTAAATCCAGATTAATAGCTAAATTATGCGTTTGAAATTATTTTTAGTTGTTACGATTACAGCGATCGCTCAAATTACAAATTCAGGAATAGTTCGTGCTGAATCTAGTCAGGTGGGGAACCTAATTGCCGTTGGCGCAGCCTCTCCACTGGAGAATCGTAACTTAGCTAATCTGACGCTTGATCGATCTAAAATTGACCCAACTAGAAACATCCCTAGTGCGATCGAGTTAATTGCCCAATCAAAACGTAAATTGCGCAAACCTGTCAATCGCCGCAAACGTCCACTCGTTAACAATACTCCATCCCAGAATCCAAGCGCAAACACCCCTCTCGGCAATACCGAATCACAAGTCACCGTTGCCGAAATCGTGATCACCACAGATCGGGGTCAGCTAGATCCAGCCTTAGCAGCCAAAATTCGGCAAGTGCTGACAATTAACGTCGGACAGTCGGTTACTCGCGATCGATTGGCGCAAAACTTAAACGCCGTCAGAGCACTAGGGGACTTTGCCACCGTCGAGATCGTGCCCGAAGATACCGCCAAAGGCGTGAAAATTAGCTTTGTCGTCAAACCCTACGGCACACTCAACCAAGTGCAAATTAGGACGCTACCGGACACTGGCAGTAGCAGCTTGAATTCAGCCGCGATTGATGACATCTTCAAACCCCAATATGGCAAGCAATTAAATGCGATCGAACTCAAAGCTGCGATCGCCAAATTAAACCAGCTCTACCAACAACAAGGCTACAATCTCGCTCAAGTTGTCGATGTCGAAGAACTCAATCCCAACGGCAAAGTAACGATCGTGATTGCTGAAGGATCGATCGAAGATGTTCGTGTCCGATTCCTCAATAAAAAGGGTGAGGCTGTAGATGAGAACAAGCAGCCGTATTCAGGGCAGACTCGACCTTTTATCATCACCCGCGAGGCAGAATTAAAACCAGGCAAGATCTTCAACCGGATCGCTGTCGAGAAAGATCTACGGCGGATCTATAGCTTAGGTTTATTTGATGACGTGCGGGTATCCTTTGCCCCAGGTAGCGATCCAGCAAAAGTCGTTCTTCAGTATGATGTCATCGAGCGTAACAAGAATTTCTCGATCGTCCCCAATGTCGGCTATGGCTCCGTCAATGGTTTTTTTGCCAGTCTGAACTATAACCAACTAAATGTCGGCGGCAATGCACAAACATTAAGTGCCAATGCGCAACAAGGTACGACAGGTTTAATCGGTGACGTGAGCTTCAGCGATCCGTGGATTGCCACCGATCTTCATCGGACATCTTATAGTGTCAATGCCTTTGCCCGACGATCGACATCCTTGATCTTTGGTGGTGGTAAAATGCCTCTATTCGTGCCGGGAACTACCAACGATACGCCGACAATTCTTCGCACTGGCGGCGGGATTACCTTCAATCGTCCGCTCGATGGCGATCCTTATGGCGATGGTGGTTGGCGCGGTTCCTTGGGAGTGCAGTATCAACGAGTTTCGACACGGGATGTCAATGGTGGATCGATCGTGCCGCAAGATTCAGGCGGTAACGATCTGAGCTTTAGCAAAACCGGACAAGACGATCTGTTGATGTTGCAGTTGGGATTGACTCAAGATGCGCGGAATAGTTTTAGCGATCCGACGCAAGGTTCTTTGCTCAAGCTAGGTGTAGACCAATCGGTTCCCGTGGGACTGGGAAATATTGCGATGACCAAAGCCAAAGCAAGTTTCACTCACTATGTACCCGTAAAATTGACGAACTTTACGCCTGGTAGTCAATCGCTGCTGTTCAATCTGCAAGGTGGGACAATCCTCGGCGATTTACCACCTTATGAAGCATTTAGTTTGGGTGGTTCGTCCGGCGTGCGTGGTTACGAAGATGGCGATGTGGGTTCGGGACGCAGCTATGTCCAAGCTACTGCCGAATATCGATTCCCGATCGTGTCGATCTTCGGTGGCGGTCTATTTTTTGATTATGGTAGCGATTTGGGTACGGGGAGTAGCGTCCCTGGCAATCCTGCTGGAGCGCGGAGTAAACCTGGCAATGGATTCGGCTATGGAGCTGGGGTACGGGTGCAATCACCGATCGGGCCATTACGCCTAGATTACGCGATCAATAATCTCAATGAAACTCGGATTCAATTTGGGCTTGGAGAGAGATTCTAAGATTACTAAAAATATGAGTTACTTCTCAACAATTATGCGCTCCTACCAAGAGGAACCAGATCTGCAACTAATTGTCGATTTATTCGATGCTTGTGAATCAGTCGATCGATTAGAACTATCGATCTCGATCTCGCAACTTCAGACAGAGTTAACGGCTCCTGAAATCGATCGAGTGATGCTCTGGCAAGATATACAAGGGCAATTAATTGGGTTCGGTGAATTATCGATCGCCGAACCGATCGAAAACAATCTTGCTGACGGTACACTGTGGATGATTGTCCATCCCGCCGCTCGTGGCGGTGACTTAGAATCCCAGATTATGGCTTGGGCAGAACATCGGCTCAGTGAAGTAGCCAGGGAACGTCAGGGACAACCTAAATTATTTACGTGGAGTCGCAGCAGTTCGATCGATCGGATTGCCATCATCAAGCAGCATGGTTTTGTCGAAGATCGTCATTTCTTGTTCTTATCTCGATCGCTAAGTGAACCAATTCCCACTCCACAATTACCAGCAGGTTTTACAATTCGCGCTGTCAATTTAGAACGAGAGGCGCAAGCCTGGATCGATCTCCACAATCGAGCTTTTTGCGGTCAATGGAATTATCACCCGATGACTATTGAAAGCTACAAAATCCTGACTATTTACCCGAACTAGACTTGGTGGCAATCGCTCTCAATGATACGTTTGCCTCGATTTGTTATTGCTCGATCGATCCAGCACATAACAATTTTCTCGGCAGACAAGAAGGTTGGGTAGCATTGTTGTTCACTAGTCCAGATTTTCAGCGGCAAGGATTAGCCAGAGCGATGTTATGTCATGCTTTAGCTCGACTCAAGGCTCTGAATATAGATATTGCCAAAATTGGCGTCGATTCCGAAAATGCTTTTGGAGCCGGAAAGCTATATACATCAGTCGGGTTCGATCGATTCCGCACCAATACCGCCTATGTCAAGCATTTATCGGCCTCATAATCGGACATAAGATGCGATCGATCTAATTGTCATCGATCGCAAATTTAGGTTACTTGTCGATCGATTTGAGTGTGAGTAAAGCTTCAAACTGACTGGTGTTTTTGTCAGGTTGCGTCGAACTCATGCCCAAACCGCGAATGGACGTGACGATCGCATTGACATCTGGGGGGATGTTCTGGCCAGCCATCGCACCTAATTTACTGTTGAATAGACTGAAGACTTTTTCGACATCGATATAGGCATAGCTTTGCTTTTGATCTGGCATGGCACCCATGGTCGTTTTAAAGTTAGCTGCACCAGTGAGGGATTCGCCTGTAGGTGTGGCAATTTTTTCGACCAAACCATCGCCGACAGTTAGCAGCAAAGATTTGTCAGATAACCAGCCATAGCTCAACACCGTACCGGCACCACCAGGAGCTTTGAGATCGGAAATTTGGGTATTGCCGACTTTGCGCTGTTCGATCGTCGCTCCCGAAGTCTTGGCGAGATTAGTAAGTTTGGTGATCATATTCTCTGTCACCGCGCGATCGGTACTATCGATCGTCATCGCCCCTCCAAAGCCCGCCGAGGCCACGATCCCAGTATTCACCGGAATCGTCCCAATTGTGTAGTCACCACCCATCCAGCTAAAGATATCCTGATCGAGATCCAGTTGCGTAGATTGGGTGAAACCCTGCCGCATTTGGGTGAAGGCTTTTTGGGTTTCGGGACTTGCCGACGCCACCTTATTGATTTCTGTCCAAATTTGGCTCAAGCCAGTCCCCCCCATCAGGGCGAAGGTATCGGCGGGATAACTCCCGATCGCTTTAGTGCCAGTACTGGGTAAATTCAGCGTGGTACCATCAGTTTTGGCGACTAATTTCAACCTAATCCCCGTATCTTCAATCCCGATTCCCCCACCGAAGGACTGAATTTTTTTCAACTGGGTCAATGTCACGGGATCGAGAGCAGTGGTTTGGTTGCCAGATTTGAGGATCTGTTGGACTCCTTGGAGATAGTCGGGAATATAAAATGCGATTACGGGTTGTTTGAGCTGGAGACTATCGCCTTTAAACCAAGCATTTCCAGCTTTGCTAGCGAGGGAAGGTTGACCCTTGGCAGTATCGATCGCTAGTTCTAGCGTATGCTGTTCGGGGGAGATGACCAATCGATCGTTGACCACTGCGGTAAAGGTTTCACTACTACCTTTGCCACTATCGGTAATTTCGACCCCTTTGTAATCGATCGTTTTGGTGGTTTCTTTGCTGAGAGCTTTGAGCTTATTGGCAAATTCTAAGGCTTTGAGCTTGTCTTTAATCCCGATCGAGATCAGCATCCGTGGCTTGGTCGATTTGCCGTCAGTATCGGGCAAAAAAGCAAACATGACATTGCCCAACCATGGCTGCACATCTTTGCTAAAGTCCATTTTGGTGTCAGTGGCAAACTTTTGTTCGAGATCCTTGAGTTGGGCTGCCACAATCTTTTGGGCTTCGGGAGTGCCAAATTTTTGTAACTTAGCCCAAGCTTCGGGTTCGTTAGAGATATACGCTGCCATGTAAGCGTTGGCCGGAATTACCTCCGCGAGATCTCCAGGATTGGTTTGACCGCTATAGATATATTTATAGCCGACAAATCCCGCTCCAGCAGCAGCGACTAATACCGCTGCCATGATCATGCCTTTCTTCGCCATATGTTTTGGGGTGTTGGGTGTCAAGTTCGCGCAGCCGCTGTGGCGAAAAAAACGCGAGGATTTAGTTATACAATTCAATCGATCGACTGGGAATTCCGGAATCTTGCTAGAGATTTGGGACAAGTGACCTATATTCTACAGCTCGACGATCGGCACTTGGCGATCAGCGAGTAAACTAGCCCGCATAAATGCACCCAACTCCGATCGCTCTCCAGTCATAAACGCATCGACATTCCGAGTTTCCATCCCCGTGCGATCGTCTTTAATCAGTCGATAAGGATCGAAACGATAGGTTCTAATCCGACTGCCAAATCCAGTTCCAAAGCGATCGCCCCGAATGGCTTGGAGCTGAATATCTCGGTGCTGGCGATCGAGGATGGCTAATTTCGATCTCAAGATCGCCAGTGCCCGCTGTTTATTTTGACGTTGTTCGCGATGTTCGTCACAACGGACTTGAATGCCCGAAGGGACGTGCATGACGCGGACAGCCGACTCCACTTTGTTGACGTTTTGGCCGCCTTTACCGCCAGCATGACAGGTACTGATTTCTAGCTCCTTGAAGTCTAGCTCGTACTCAGTTTCGGCGATCGCCGGAATTACTTCGACCCCCGCAAAACTAGTATGACGTTTGCCATTGCCAAAGGGACTAATCCGCTGGATCCGATGATTACCACGTTCGGATTTGAGATAGCCGTATGCATACAAACCATCGATCGTTAGTGTCGCCGATTTGATGACACCAGCAACCGCACCGGGCGAGCAGTCTACCAAGCTCGTCCGATAACCCATATTTTTCGCCCAACTGCTATACATTTCCAGCAAGCTGTTCGCCCAGGCTTGGGATTCGGTACCGCCAGCACCTGCCAGGAATGTGACGATCGCATTATTTTCATCGTAGGGAGCGCATAGCAATCGCTCTGTCTCCCAGCGGGCCAATGTCTGTTCGATTTCGGTCAAAATCTGTGTTGCTTCATCATCCAGGCTGAGTTCCTGCGCCAACAACACATCTGCCATACCCTGATCGCAGCTTACTAGCATGTCCCACTCGCGTTGCAGCTTACTGAGCTGTTGTGTTAGTTGGGTTGCGGCTGGGGGATCTGCCCACAGTTCGGGGCGACTAGTCTCATATTCGAGCTGACGAATCTGGGCGGGATAAATGCTAAAGGTAACTCCGGATCTCCACCAGAGCACGGTTTACCTGATCTAATCGATCGTTCCACATCACTGCATCCTCCTTTGTTTAGGGCAGTAGTTTTCATATTTCTAGGTATAGCACGAAGTCCCAAATTATGGCAAGATGGCACAGATTGACTCGATTACCTACGGTCGGCTACGCCAACGAGTGGAAGATTTACGATAGAGTTAGGAATATCTTGACATGGTCTTGCGTACATATTTAGCCGCAAAATCCCACGATGTTAACCTTCTTTGTGGATGCAATCTCGATCTTTCTTTCCCTGCTTTTGCTGTGTATTATTGTATTTTTACTCTGGCCAACATCGACGTTTCGTGTGAGGAAAGCGAAATATACTAATGCCGATTTTTTAATATCCCAGACAATGATAATGAGCTGCAATGGATCGATCGACAACAACAAATTTATTGTTTCAATCGGTGGGTGGCTCTCAAAACAATCTTTAAGTTGATTTTTAGCAAGATCGCAGCCAAACAGCTCAAATCGTAACTTATCTCCTTAGTCGATCGCTCCGATCTGGAACAGATAGAATTAGATAATGGTCGATGCTTAAACATAACTACCGAATACTTTAGATGTCAACAGCACCACAACCAAGACTAAATAATATTTTCAAACAACTGATGTCCATTCACTGGTGGATGGCTGGACTTTATCTGATTTTATTTGTCAGTGGTATGACGATCGAGCGATTGCAAGATGGCGTTAGTTTTCGCGAACTATTATTCGACGCTCACAAATCTTTTGGGGTGTTGGTATTGCTCTTACTCGGTTGGCGGATGTTCTTATTATTGAGAGTTTGGGGTCGTAAATATGCCAAGCATTTTCCCAAATTAACCGGAAATTGGTATTTCAAAACTGGTTTACATACCCTCCTCTATGTGCTGATGCTGGCCGTGCCGCTGAGTGGTTATTGGTTATCCAATGCTTATCAGGCCAATAATATCAACTTGTTTGGGATTCCCATGCCCGACATCTTTCCTGTTGATGGCGAAGCCTCATCACAAGCCGCCGCTGCCCACAGTCGCACATCGAAGATTTTTGCGATCCTGATTGTCATCCACTTCGTCGCGCAGCATAAAGTAGTTAAAGCAAACTGGCGCAGGTTGGTGGCGTGGGTGGTTAAAATAAGAGGTAACGGTTAACTTCTGATTCGATCAACAACCAGATCCACCGTTAAAATAAAAGACTAAGCACCCGATTGGTAGTGAATCACCCAAAAGACAATTATATTGATCGGTATTACTAAATTTTTGAGGCATTGCCAATGTCTAATCTAACTAGTATTGAATCTCCACCGATCGCTCATTCTCCGCTGATATATCAATGGCACTGGCAAGGACAATCGATCAACATTGCCTATGAAACGGAGGGGGTAGGATCGCCAATTCTGCTTTTACCTGCCTTTAGTACTGTTTCCAGCCGCACTGAGATGTCTGGCTTGGCAACTCGGTTAAAATCGCAGTTTCAGGTGACGACGGTAGATTTTCCAGGGTTTGGGGATTCTAGCCGCCCGCGAGTGGATTATGCGCCGCCGCTTTATCGGCAGTTTTTGGCAGATTTCGTGCGCGATATTTACGCTTCACCTGTGACAATTATCGCTGCCGGACATGCAGCCGGATATGCCCTGAATTTCGCCGCTACGGTGCCAAATAGCGTTGCCAAACTAGTTTTAGTTGCACCGACGTGGCGGGGGCCATTACCGACAATGGCGCGGGGTCAAAAGCCTTGGCTCAAAAGCGTGCGCGACCTGATTCGCACGCCAATCCTGGGTCAATTTTTGTACCAATTAAATACCACGCCGAGCTTTCTGGCATTTATGTATCGGCGGCATGTCTATAGCGATCCGAGTACATTAACTCCTACCGTACTCACTCAAAAACGCCAACTGACGCAACAGCCAGGAGCCAGATATGGTGCGGCAGCATTTGTGACTGGTGGACTAGATCCCTATCTCGATCGATCCGCCGCCATCGCCCATTTAGAATCTCTGACGATACCCACATTCATTGCGATCGGCAACAGCAGCCCACCCAAATCCACCGCCGAAATGCAGGCACTCGCCGCCGTTCCCCATGTCATCAGTCAGACATTCCCCGGCACATTAGGAATGCACGAAGAATATCCCGCTGAAATTTACGAGGCAATTTTGCCGTTTCTTTTAGAGGGTAGAGAGTAGAGGGTAGGGGTAGGGGTAGGGGTAGGGGATAGTGAATAGATTTGAGGCTTTAGGCTTTAGGCTTTACAACTATCAATTATCAATTATCAACTATCAACTATCAATTATCAACTATCAATTATCTCTCCCCTTCCAAATAAGGCTGAAACTCACCACTCGGCGTCCATTGGATGGCTCCATCACGACTAGTGTAGTAGACGCGAACTTGCTGTTTTTCTAAAAGTTTGACTGTTTCGGGATCGGGATTGGATGTAGCGGCGATCGCGACTTGGGGATTGATTTTGGCGATCGATCTTTCGGTCAATCTACCGCCGCTCCAATACAATGTTTGGGCGGGAGCCAGGTGTTCGAGATCGATCGCCGATTGGGTGAGATCGCCGGTATCGCTACCGATTGCCAGCCACTTTTGGTTGACTTCAGGGATGTCAATTTTGAAGATCGGCGGACTGACTTCGAGCGCGGTGATTTCGACTCGATCGAATGTTTGGGTTTTACCGAGCGGCAAGGCATCGAATTTAATTGTGGTATTACTCTGGCTATTGCCGATACTATGAAAGTTGTGAATGGGAATAGTTTGACTGAGGGTTTGCCAACTATTGAGAGTCGGTAAATTGGGATTGAAATCGATCGCCCGATCAACATGATTGACTGCTTGTTGTTGTAAAAATGGTAACACGACAAATCGCGCTGTACTCTCATTACCACTATTAACTAAAATCGTCTGGCCGCGATCTTGAATCACTAAAATTTGTCGATCTTTAGTCGCTAACGCCGTAATTTGAAGTTCGGTAGTTTTCAATATTGCCAAGGGCAGTAATACTAACAATAAACCGCCTACTAATGGTAGCTTCCAATTTTTTTGCCATTTGGGAACTGCCCACACACCCAGAATAATTCCGTATAAAGCGAGTAACTGCCACAGCCCCAGTTGACCGACAGCAAATGATGCACCTGGTAGATAATTAAATAGATCGACAATGCCAATCAGAAGCTGTGCTGGCAAATAGAGGAGCCACGAAACCGCACTTCCCGCGATCGGTAGGATCGCACCCACTAATGCTGCGATTGTTCCACCAATGCTGATGATACTAATCAAGGGACTAGTCAGAATATTGGCAGGCAAACTATAGAGGGGGAAAACTTTAAAGATATAGAGCTGAATCGGCAATGTCCAAATCGTCGCCGCTAATGGCACGCTAATCAGATCGGAGATCGTCGGTGGCAACCAATCTAACTTTTGTTGTAACGGTGCCGCCGTCACTATCAATCCTAATGTTGCCAAAAAACTTAATTCAAAACCAACATCCCAAATCCATAGCGGGTTGATAATTAATAACAGAGTTCCGGCTAAAAATAACGCACTGAGGGGATCGATCTTGCGTTGAGTTCGCAACCCGATTAAGACCGCCATTCCCATCACCACCGATCGCACTACTGACGCCTGAAAGCCAGTCAAACCCAAGAAAATCAATAAAGCCACCGCACCGAGATTCGATTGAGCGACTGGGGACAAGCGGTTGCGGGTGATGCTCAAAATCGCCCCCAGAATCAAAGAAACCTGAAACCCAGACGCCGCTAGCGCGTGCGCCAATCCGACCCGGACAAATCGATCGTGTAAATCGAAGGGTAAATCGACCGCATCCGCACCCAGTACCATCGCCGTCACCAATGGCCCCACGGGGACATCCAACCACTTTACCTGGGCAGCCGCAATCCGCTGGCGCAACTTACCCCAACTCCATTGTTGCGTTTGGCTTTCATCCGGCACCCGCAGTTGCACACCCCGCATCCCCGCAAAACCACCCGACTGACTCAGATAATCGCGAAAACTAAAGCCGCCAGGATTGGGATTGACCTGCGGAAGGTACAACGTCCCCGTAATTGACACCTCTACACCGGGCTGAAGACCCGTCCCGCTCTGCAAGGGCACCGTGACATAGACTCGACCGCTGACCGATTTGCTCACGTCTGCTGGGCGTAAATTATTGCCCTGAATTTCGTTGAGCTGAGTGGCTGCTAGCCAAAATTGACTATTTTGATTGCGGGTGATGTGTGGATAGCTATCGACAGTGCCTTGGACGATCGTAAATTGGGTGGTGCCACGCTCGGCAGTGGCGGTAACATAGGTGCTAATATCGTTGGCGGCAATCTTCGGCACGCGCAATTCTAGATAAAAACTAGCACATGTGGCGATCGCGATCGCCACAGCCAAAAATTGCCACGGCGGACTTTGTTTCCATCTGCGCGGTAGCTGCCATGCCAAAGGAATAGCGAGGATAATTAGTCCCCATCGCACCCACGGGTTAAAGGTGACGAGTAAACCAACGACATAAGCCAGACAAAGAACGATCGCAGCTTGAGTATTCCGCATGAGGCAATTGGGCACTGTTCAGTTAAAGAGTGATATATTGAAAACCACGGGAGGAAAGGAGTTCAGTCATGAAGATCGGTCGGTTTCGATAACCCATCGCCATCGCTGGAGTCTGGTTGTTTGATCATCCCCAATCAGGTCTTACCCAATTATGAATCAATCGGTGGACATCCAAAGCTCTCTGTAATCCACAAACAACTTTGGCATAGTGATTGTGGCGACGGTGGTAGGCACTGGCTCTGCATCTAAGCGCGCTTGCTCTTTTCCGTTTTTGACTATCCGTTCACTTTCGCAATACACACAGTTCATTTCTGTTTAATCCAGGCTACGCCTCTATTATGACTATCCCTTTTTAACTGAGCAGTGCCGGAGCGGGTATTTGAAGGAGATCACAAGATCGAATCGAGTGTATTAGGGAATCTAGATGTGACAGTCGATCGAGTTTTACAGGGACGCTAATCTTACCAGCGACCTTTATTGATCGACTGCGTCCCGATCGCCGTTAGAATACTAAGTTATCGATCGCAAGGCAATCACCATGACTCAAACTTATCGGATCACCCTGTTACCTGGAGACGGGATCGGCCCCGAAATTATGGCGGTAGCTGTAGATGTGCTGAAGGTTGTCGCCGAGCAAGAAGGTTTTAACTTAGAGTTTACGACTGCTCTGATTGGTGGTGCCGCGATCGAATCCACGGGCGAACCTCTACCAGCAGCTACATTAGAGACTTGCAAACAGAGTGATGCTGTCTTGCTAGCTGCGATCGGCGGTTATCAGTGGGATAATTTACCGCGCCATCTGCGGCCAGAGACGGGTTTACTGGGTTTGAGAGCGGGATTGGGTCTATTTGCTAATCTGCGACCTGCGGCTGTTTTACCCCAGCTTGTTGACGCTTCTAGCCTCAAACGGGAGATCGTGGAAGGGGTAGATCTGATGGTGGTTAGAGAACTGACTGGCGGTGTCTATTTTGGCGAACCGAAGGGGATTTTCACGACAGAAACGGGTGAAAAGCGCGGTGTCAATACGATGGCATATACCGAAAGCGAGATCGATCGGATTGCCAAAGTCGGCTTTGAAACCGCCCAAAAGCGGACTAAAAAGCTGTGTTCGGTCGATAAGGCTAACGTGTTGGAAGTATCCCAATTATGGCGCGATCGGGTGACGGCAATGGCCAAAGATTATCCTGATGTCGAATTGACTCACATGTATGTAGACAATGCGGCGATGCAACTAGTCCGCGCGCCCAAACAATTCGATACGATCCTCACTAGCAATCTATTTGGGGATATCCTCTCTGATGCGGCGGCGATGTTGACTGGCAGTATCGGCATGTTGCCATCGGCGAGTTTGGGGGCGACGGGATTGGGTGTATTTGAACCCGTACATGGTTCCGCGCCCGATATTGCGGGCAAAGATATCGCCAATCCGCTGGCGCAAGTGCTGAGCGCGGCGATGATGCTCCGGTATGGTTTAAACCAGCCACATGCGGCCGATCGCATCGAGCAGGCGGTTTTAAAAGTTTTGGATCTGGGTTACAGAACTGGTGATATTATGTCAGCAGAC
>NZ_JANNDR010000121.1:0-8847 GCF_031378165.1 Chamaesiphon sp. OTE_75_metabat_556 | reverse complement strand
AGGCAGCTCTGACTGCACCAATTGAAGTGAAGCAGTTAGCCAAGGTTTAAAAATTTGGGTGTCGATCGGTGAGTCTAGAGATGATTTAGGTATAGATGCAATTCACAAAAAGTATGGTAGGGGCAATTCGTGAATTGCCCCTACCATACTTTTTGTAAGCAATTTAGTTGTGCTGCAAAATAATATTTTCAGCGCGATCGATTGAATAGTATAGCAGCAGCCAAAACAGTTAGGACGTTTTCAATTAGTCCGCGCAGGCGGACTTTGCATCATGAGCGGCGATTTCAATCGCTGTTTTTGTCCTAACAGATGTTACCAATCTTGACAATAAAAAAAGGCTGGGGATTTATCTCCAGCCTCATTCAAATCTGCTTTCAAACTTACCGAATGCTTTACTGCCCTTGCATTTTTAAAACTACCGAGAAAGTCCGCAGTAAGATTTTGAAATCCAACCATGGCGACCAATGCTTGAGGTAATAAAGATCGTATTGGAGCTTGATCAGTGCATCTTCAGTCGTACTGCCATATCCATAGTTGATCTGCGCCCAGCCTGTGAGTCCGGGTTTGACAGCCAACCGCGTCCGGTAAAACGGAATTTGCTGTTGCAATTCTTTGATGAATTGGTAGCGTTCGGGGCGGGGGCCAACCATACTCATTTCACCACGCAACACGTTGAGGACTTGGGGTAATTCATCCAACCGCGTTTTGCGAATGAAGTTGCCGACTTTGGTAATCCGAGCGTCGCCTTTGACCGCCCACTGAGCTTTACCATTGCGCTCGGCATCCCGAACCATCGATCGGAACTTGTAGACAGTGAATTTAGCCCCATACTGTCCGACTCGCTCTTGTTTATAAAAAATCGCGCCAGGGCTATCGAGTTTGATCGCGATCGCGACAAATGGAAAGACGATCGCCAAGATCGAGCCAACGATCGATCCACAGACTAAATCCAATACTCTCTTGCCGATTCGATTGAAAGTATCGAATGGGTTCTTTTTGAGTGGGAGTGCCGAATACCACTGACTGCCGATGTGCTCGACTGCAACTTTACCGGTCAGTTTTTCATACAATACGGGCATAGGTGTAATCGCCACGCCCCGCTCGTGGAAATTAGTTAGTAGTTGGAGCAGATCTTCATCGATCGGTCTGCTGATTGCCAGCACGACCTCATCGATGCCATGACGCTCGATTTCGGAAGTCAGATGGTGGCGATCTCCTAAAACTTGGACATTTTGGCAAACTTTACCATGCAGTTGGTGGTTGTCATCGATGAAGCCGAGTGCTTGATAGTGTGGATACTGCTTGAACGCCTCAGCGAGAATCGTCCCCGTCACACCGGCACCGACGATCAGCACGCGTTGGCGGGCGTGACCCACACCCCAGACCACAGCATACATCAACCGCCAAGCTAACAAGGCCACCGTTGTTGTAAAAATTGCCAAGGCTGGTGCGAACCGGAGCGTAAAAGCGACTTCACTCAATGGGACTGGTGCTGTCACAAAGTAGTACACTAAATAAATCATGCCCACGATCGTGCCGCCCCAGGCAATTCTCTGAGTGGTGCGTTTGACCTTGACCGCGATCCGGAGATCGTACAAGTCATTGATAAACATCCATACCAACCAGGCCACACCCATGGCCACAATCCACAATGAATGATAGGTTACAAATTCTAAGTTAAAAGCATGGTGAGAGCGATAAGTCCAGTACCATAGCGAACCGAGAATTCCACTGACGATTAAAATCACATCAGCTATACAGAGTAGAAATTTGCGCTCGGAAAATTCCAAGGACAGCTTCATTTCTGGTAGTAAGTAAGAAAGCATTAATAGACCTACATCATATAAATTAGTGGAACTTTTGGTTTTTTTGGTACTCATTACCCCTAAACCGCTCACGTCACTTTTTTTAAGTAAAAAAGAAGTTTTGGATTTAGAAATTGATCGAACATGCTCAGTTAGCTTGGCATCGACACTAAGCTAACTTAAATACTGTCGTGACTTATATCAACGTGAATTGCTTTAATACTAGCTGAAGTCGCTGTTTTTAAAATCAGCTAATTCTCCTAACTCAACTGCCCGATCTCTGCCAATAATCAGGTATAGACTTTTAAATACGATATTTTCCAACCAGAACGCGATCGGAAATCAACCATCATTGACTAAAATCTGACGGAGCTAGCTGGCATTTGTGTCTGTGATATTTGTCACCGATCTGATCGGTAGATCTCTATCGCTCACTTCCTTGGTTGTCAGAAATCGTTCAGCCAAATAGCGTAACTTAAGGTCGTCTGGCTAGAAATCGAGCTGCGACCTGTCACTTTAGTGACTACTCTGAATCGACATTGCCACTAACATATAGGTATAGATGTAGTAATCTCAGCTATTAGCGACAGCCTCACCTCGATCTTACTGTAATTCCGTATTTTTACTTAAAACCTAGCTTAAGTATATAAAAGTTATGGAGATAACAGAAGTCAGTCCGTGGTTGAGGTGGCATTGTGAAGATCCTAAAAATCGAAATCTAGGCGAGTTGCGAGCAACTGCGTGGAACGCGATTTTGTAGTTATTGAGAACATGAATGACCATGACAAAAAAGCACCTAACTTTCATGTCATAATTCATGCTACTTGTAGTGGCGGTGATGGCGATCGTTGCCCGCACAGATTGCCATCCAAGCTTTTAGGATCTGTTAATAGGGATCTCGCAAAGCATTAATCTATAGGTTCGATTTAGAATGACCTTATCACCGATCAATCAGTTTGCGCTGGCCACAACTCAAATCCAGCAATTTGTTCGAGCCGATCTGATAAAATAGATTGGCGTTGCTAGACTGTTAATCTGAGTTGACCGATCGGATGTTAAAGCGAGAGATCTCATTCCTGCATAAATTAGCTAACTTTGTCGGTAAACAACAACCGCTGCGACGGTTCGCGATCTCGTTCGGAGCGATCCTGCTCTTGCTGCTGCTCTTTCTACCCATTACTGCCGTCGAAACTCAAGCTAAAAGCAAAAAACTGATCGAATATGGCTGGGATGCACCCCCACCAAATTTCTTCCGTCAGCAGATCCGAGAAATGGAGCAGCGTCCGTTTGATGGTGTTATCCTCAAACTCAATGCTGGCAAAGAAGTATTCAAAAAAACTGCTTATCCAACTAGTGCTTTTACCCAAGATCGTCGAGATCTCGCTGCGACGACTTCAACCAAGCTAACTGATAATTTTGTAGTGATGTGGTCGGGCATGGATGCGGGCTGGGACTGGTTTGATGATCGGGACTGGGCGGCTGCGGAAAAAAACATTTACAATTTTGCAAAAACTGCCAAAGCTGGCAGGTTTAAGGGGATTGCTTTTGATTCCGAACCCTACACCACTACTAGTCCCTGGAAATATTACCAGCAACCCCAACAGCAGCAAAAGACATTTGATCAATATCAACAGCAGGTGCGCCAGCGGGGTGCTCAGTTTGTGCGGGTGGTGCAGTCAGCCCAGCCAGGGACGCAAGTGCTCGCCTTTGGCTTGCTGAGTTGGCTCAAGGACTTGTGGGCGACACCGATCGAGGCAACTAAGTTACAACAACAACTCGCCCGACATGATTATGGACTGTGGCCGGCATTTGTAAATGGGATGCTCGATGCCGCCCAACCCAGTACGACGATCGTCGAGGGTCATGAATGGGCTTATTATTTTTATAAGACTGCTTGGTTTGATGCCACGCGGGATGCGATCTTCAATCGTGCGCGGCGACTATTTGTCGCTCCCAAAAATCAACGTAAATACGATCGCCAAGTTAAATTGGGTCAAGCAGTCTACTTGGATCTCGTGCTCGATGCCCTACCAGGTGGAGTCAAAGATCCGCGCACTGGCAAAACCACCCAACATTTTCTATCGCCAGCCGATCGATTCCGATTATTAGAGCACAACGTCTACCACTCCCTGCGGACAAGCGATCGCTATACCTGGCTGTATAGTGAAAGTGCCGACTGGTGGCAAAATCAGATCCCCCCAAGTGCCGAAGCGACAATCCGGCGCGCCCAAGCCAAGATCCGCAGGGGACAGCCGCTGGGCTTCGATCTAGATTCGGCTGTCGATAAGGCTGTCAAACAGTGCCAAGCTGTCAGCGAGAATTGCTAGATTGGCTTGGCACAGCGGTCTGGCGTTGGTAGGCGATGAATCTCAATTTCTCGATCGCAAGCAAGGTTTCTCAACAAAATGCCAACTTAGTAAACCGCAAATATAGCAAATACCCGTAGTACAGAGGAATACCAACCAGGGGGAGAGTGACGGCAAGTACCAAATCAATAGTTTTTCAGTCGGCCATCCATAGAGATATATCCCATAAGAAACATCAGATGATGTGCGGAACCATTGGAGACTCGGTATTTTTGAAAACGCAAACCAGAACAATACATAGCCCCCCAGTGTCGGTAAGGCTAATCGCAACATGTTCTCGTTAAATAAGCTGATGATGACAATACTCAGCGCTAACAAGGCGCGGTTTCTCGTGTAATCAATCCGATCGCGTAGCAAGTAAAAACAGCCGCCAGCACAGAAAAAAGTCAGTAGTCGAATCAGATCGCTTAAATGATGGGCAAAAGTTGCAGACAATTGTGGGAAATGGGTGGCTAGAGGTAAGTTATGAACGATAAATACGAACGCTGACAATACCAGCCAGGTCGTCGATCGTTTTAAACCACCAATTAAGCCGACGATCGCTACTAATAAATAACAGCGAAACTCATGGACGATCGTCCACATCGAACTGTTTACATTGGGATAAGGCTGACCCTGAAAAATGTTGGGCGGCGAACTAGGCGGAGTTAACAACAGTATTTCTTGCAAATGAGCAAGGAAATCGATGCGTCTCCAGAAATTGATCGGATGGATGCCGAGAGGCGTGACGATCGAGATGGAGACTAGGGAGGCGACAATGAAGCCGGGATAAATGCGCAGGATTCGTTTCTTGATGAAACTAGCAAATTGGGGCTGGCGGTGCCAACTTTGGAGAATCAGATAGCCACTTAATAGAAAGAAGCCATTAACAGCCAGTTCGCCAAATGAAAGTGTCCCGAAGATGGTGGTGAGAATTTCCCGATGTCGATTGCCATCAATTAATTCTGGCGCATGTGCTAGCAGCACGAGGATGGTCAGCACCAACCGGATCAAGTTGAAATTATTGTTATGAGTTATCGCCATGTTCGAGAATCTCCAGGGAGCGACTGGATCTAGCTTTCACATAGTAACTAACATACTACTAGACTGGCTCGATCTGTGTAGCTAAATACACGCTTTGAGTAATTCAGCGACGATCGGTGCTGTGACTTGCAAACAATATTTCGACTCTACCATTTCCCTACCTTTGGCTCCCATCACACGGCATAGCTGTGGATCGGTGGCTAATTTAGATAAGTAATCGATCCATTCATCGGGATGAATGGCCTGAAAGCCATTCACCCCTTGCTGGACGATCTCTTGATTGACGCCGATCGGCGTACCGATGACGGGGACAGCACAAGCCATGTATTGGATCAGTTTGATCCCACACTTGCCCTGCTCCCAGGGCGTATTATCTAAGGGCATGATCCCCACATCAAACTTTTGGATATGCTCGACCTCCGTATTTTCCTGCCACTTTTCGATCGTCAGATCCAGCCTATCGAGTGTGAGATTACCAGCACCAACGAAGGTAAACTTACAGTTGTGTCGCCGATTGATCGCTTGAAAAGCAGATTCAATCGACTTCAAATAACTACTAGTGCCGGGAGAACCAACCCAGCCAATATTGAAAACTCGACCATCATTGTTACCGCTCGATTTTGGCGAGTACCGCTCTAGATCGATCACCGTTGGGATGATTTCAACTCTTTTGGCTCCAGCATTGTATGCTCGGTTCAATATATATGGATTTCCGGCAACTACTAATTTCGCATTGGCCATCACTCGATCGATTTTTTGACTGAGTAGTACCCTAGTTAGCTTCGATCCATAGCAATCATACATATGGAATTGCGCATCATCATAATCGACAACATAGGGAATCTTACCAACTAAAATTTTCTCTAGCCATGCTGGGATCATGGGTAAAAGTTCTTTTTCAATCCAGAATAGATCGTAATTTCGATCGCTTATCAATCTTCCCAATCTTTGAAAATATGATGATAAAACATTGCCAAGATTTCGCTTACCCTGATTGATATTAGCAACGTACTGATTATCAAGTAATGGGGCGATAGTTACATCAAAACCCTGGGACTCTAGATAAGGAATATATTGGTAGAATCGGTATCTACTACTACCGCCTAAGGAGCCATATTTAGTAAGAACTAGTACTTTAGGAGACATATAATTTGTAAGTGTTAGTGATTAGATCGATACTGTTATTAAATCTGAGTTGAATTAGCTACCCGATCGGGAAACCAATCGTTTGTCCATTGTCGAAGCTGTGTCTTCGATTTCGGGCACATCACAGTAAGGGCTGACATACATCAACGCTAAAAATATCCATTGATAAACAATATTTTGTGCTGTCAGATTGGAATCTTCAAATTGAAGTTGTAGGAGCATTGCCAGCATCGCAATCATATATAATGTCATCCGTCTTCTAATGCCAAAAGACAAGCTTTTATCATAGATTTTTTTCAAGCAAAATCCCAGATTATTAATCAGGAATAGAATATATGCTACCAATCCAAATATGCCTTGTTCGAGCAGTGTCGTTAGGAAAATATTATGCCCCGTATGCCCCATTTCACCCAACATGCCAAAGTAACCTAATGGTGAAAATGGGTGGATGCTAAAGTAGAGAATGGATGCTTCCCATAATGTCGTCCGACCGTTGAAACCACCAACATCTTGAGCTTGGTCGCCCACTCTCGCCTCGAAGATCGAACTTAAATCCTGACCGGATAAGATCGCGATTGAGACGACAATTGTGACGATCGTACCGAGAAATAGGATAGTTGGCTTGATGTTTTTGGTCAAAACACCGACAAAAGTTAGCCCTAACAACAGCGTGGCAATGACATTTCTCGATTGAGTAACAATGATTGCAAACATAATTAATAACATTGCCAGAAACATCATCGCGCGACTATTAAATTTGAGCGATTTTGTATTGAATGCCCGATCTAATGCTAAGAAAAAAGGCATCATCAAGCAGCCTGCAATCGTATTTGATGCCCCCCAAGGCAAGGACATCAACCCACCATTTTCTCTTTCTAGTAGTACTTGATCTAAAGAGTTTTGTTGAACGGCCAGTAAAAAATTAATAATAAAGTAGGTAGACATAATTACTCCCGACCAGACAAAAATTGGTGAAAGCTTGCTGTAAACTAATGCAGCATTTTTATTCTTGGAGGCGTGAGAAGTGATATACATAAAGATCGCAAAGCCAAAAAAGTCAAATACCGATCGGGCAAATGACATGACTAGATTTTGATTCATCAGAGAAGCAATGAAAATAGCGAACAAATGAATAGCTGCAAACAGTAATGATAGCTTTAGATCGTCCGGGTAATTAATCCTTTCTTTTCTGGCGATCAAACTGCCAGCAATAAAGAAGAATAGTAAGACCAGAAATGGGAAGGCAAACATAATCACAAATGAACCAGCTCCAGTTCCGGTCGAAAACGGAACTAGGTACATTGAGATTGCAAAGATGATATACAGGTGACTACTGTATGAATTTTTGTCTACTGGAAGAAGCATCTGTAAAACTTGTGGAGTGCACGACCTTTAAATTATTTAACCCATTGGTTAGTTCGGAATTTTGATAGTGAATAAAATATCCGTTATTCAAAGCGAAAGCGCGACTTATGAACCGATCGATTTATAAATCGCTGGCAGATTGCGAAAGATCTTGAGATAGCCCTGAATCGTTTCGGTAGCTTGGGTGGGTGAGAATTTGAGCAGGGCAAAGCCGATGCGGGTGAGCGGCTCGATCGTCAATGTTGCCACCGCGATCGCCGTCGCTTGGAACCAGTTAAAATGCTTGTAACCATAGAGGATGCGACTGCGTTGAGAATAAAATAATCTGGTGGCTTTGATCTGCTCCGAAGTACCGCCGCCCTTGTGGAAACAGCGCGTATCTGCCAAATAATGCGAAGACCAGCCGGCTTGATGGACGCGGTAGGATAAGTCGAGGTCTTCAAAGTAAACGAAGAAGTTTTCATCGAAGCCCTGTAACGATGTATATAAATCGCCGCGAATCAAGTAAAAAGCACCCATGACATGATCGACTCGTTGGGTACGATCGTGACCCCATTCAGTCATCATGTAGCTGGTGAGTGGGGATTTGACTAATTTATCGATGCCCAAAATACTACACCACAGATTGGTTGAATTCGGGAATCTCGCGCAACTACGTTGGATTTTGCCCCGTTCGTCTACCAGTTGAATGCCGACGACGCCGACTTTCTGCGCCCAAGATTTGTCCATAAAGCAGGCAGCGCGATCGATCGAATCCGCTGCCACTCTGGTATCGGGATTTAAAAAGAGCAGATAGTCGGCATCGCTCAGGGCGGCACCTTGATTGCAAGCCGCCCCAAATCCTTGATTTACGGAATTTCTAATTATGTGCAGCGGGAGATCGAGCTGTTCCAAACCATCGAGCGAGCGATCGATGGAGGCGTTATCGACAATAATGACTTTATCTAACGTAAATTCATTGTGAGTGCTCAAGACGATCGCCTCCAAACATTCTCGCAGTTGGTGGCCTGAATTCCAGTTAATGGTAACGATGCTAATACTTGGTAACACGATCGGGTCTCCTCTGTGATATTTGGCTTACTGTAATGATTTTTTACGGCGGAATTTATGCGTCACTTTATCGATGGCCAATCTCGCCATTT
>NZ_JANNDR010000117.1:0-4557 GCF_031378165.1 Chamaesiphon sp. OTE_75_metabat_556 | reverse complement strand
GTTGATTCGCTTGCTTCATTACCCATTGCTCGATCGGTTCGCTAGCGTTGAGCTGTTGCCGATCGACGATCGCGAGTGTCCAATTGGTGTGGCTGTGAATGGTTTGAGTCGGTTGTCCATCAACGCTAATAAAATTGGTGCGGAGGACTTCATGCCGATCGCTAATTGCGCTCAAGCTTTGTGCTAGAGCGGCTCGATCGAGTGTGCCTACCAGCCGCAAGGCGATCGGGATATTGTATAAACTACTATTTGGATCGAACTCCGCTAAAAACCACAAGCGGGCTTGGGCAAAGGACAGCAGTAATTCGGCATCTTGATTCCGGCGTTCGATCGCTGGAATGGTTAATGCTAAGTTTTCTGACTGTAACTGACGAATCAGATCGGCTAATTCGGCAATTGTCGCCGCCGCAAACAGACTGCGTAAGGGGAGTTCTACCTCGAACAGGCTCCGAATCCTGGACACCACTTGGGTTGCTAGGAGGGAATGCCCACCAATTTCAAAGAAATTATCATAAATACCCACCGATTCAATTTTGAGTACTTGAGTCCAAATTTGGGACAACATTTCCTCGATCGGATTACGGGGAGCCACATAGCGATCGCGGCGATCTGCCGATAAATCCGGTGCAGGCAGGGCACGGCGATCGACTTTCCGGTTAGTTGTCAGCGGGAGGGACTCTAGAAATACAAACGCCTGGGGCACCATATACAGTGGCAAATTACTCGCCAAAAACTGCCGCAGTTCACTAATCAGCGGTACCCGTCGCGCGTGGGCTACCAGATAGGCAACTAAATACTTATCCCCTGGCGTATCCTCACGGACGATCGCACAGCAAGTCTGGACATCGGGATGTTGATTTAGTACCGCCTCAACTTCGCCCAACTCAATCCGGAAACCCCGAATTTTGACCTGATTGTCGATCCGTCCGAAACACTCAATCTTACCATCCGGTAAATAACGTGCCACATCGCCCGTCTTATATAAGCGATCGAATGGGGACTGAGCAAAGGGATTGACTACAAACTTTTCCGCCGTCAATTCGGGGCGGTTGAGATACCCCCGCGCCAACCGTAAACCACACAGATGCAGTTCCCCTCGCACCCCAATCGGGACAGGTTGCAAATCGCGATCCAGAATATACACCTTAGTATTGGCGATCGGCTGACCAATTAATACCGAGTTACTTTTTGCCGACTGTGGTTGGAGTAGATCGTGAACGATCGCTGTCACCGAGGCTTCGGTTGGGCCATAGACATTCAGACACTTCACCCTGTCTCCTACCCATTCCTGCCAGATTGTCACCGTTTCGGGTAACACCGCATCACCCCCCACCGCCACCAAGCGTAAACTGCTCGGCACCGTCGCCGCAGCTTGAGACACGGCTACCGCCCACTCATGCCAATAAGCAGGGGTAATATTCAGGACACTCAGACGTTCGCGATCAATAAAATCCCCAAAATCAGCCAGCGTCGCAAACATTTGCGCCGGACGTAACACCACCGTCCCGCCTGTCAACCAGGTGGGGAAAATTTCTTCCGCCGCCACATCGAATCCAAATGAGGCAAACTGCAACACGCGATCGGCACTAGTCAGCCCAAAGACCTCACTAATGCTGCAACTATGATTAACCAACGCCTGATGCGCCAACATCACTCCTTTCGGTTTTCCTGTCGAGCCAGAGGTGTACAACACACACAGCAAATTTTCTGGACTGACTGCACTAACTGGATTAGCTGGACTCTGAGCCGTCAATATCTGGGCGACAGCATCGATCTCGATCGTCTTGACTCCCTGTACAGGCACAGAACCGATCAAGGCTTGCTGAGTCAGCAACACCGCAATCTGGGCATCCTCACACATATCCGCCAATCGCTGAGGGGGATAATCTGGATCTAATGGCACATAAGCACCACCCGCTTTGAGCACAGCTAATAAACCGACGATCGCAGCTAGCGATCGCTCCAAATAAATCCCTACCAAAACATCTGGTTCGACCCCAACAGATTGGAGATAATGTGCTAATTTATTAGCCTGAATATTCAACTCTTGATAAGTTAATTCTTGCCCTGCACACACCACCGCTACTGCATCCGGTGTTCGCTCAACTTGCGCTTCAAATAACTGATGAATACATCGATCATGGGGATAGTCTGCTTCAGTATGATTCCACTCGATTAATAACTGTCGTTGCTCAACTGCCGTGAGCATTGACAATTGGGAAATTCGCGCTTGGGGGTTCATCACAATTGCTTCCAGCAGCGTCACAAAATGACCCGCTAGCCGCTCGATCGTGCGGCGATCGAACAAATCGGTATTATACTCCCACCCCCCCCGCAACCCAGTAGCGGTATACTCCATGCCTAAAGTCAGATCGAATTTGGCCGTGGCATTTGCGGTTGACAATTGACTGACTGTTAACCCATCCAATTCTACCTGAGCTAACGGCTCATTTTGGAGAACAAAATCTACTTGAAACAGCGGAGAATGACTGAGATCGCGTTCCGGTTGCAATGTTTCTACCAACATTTCAAACGGTAAATCTTGATGAGCATAAGCATCCATCGCCATCGATCGCACCCGCAGCAGTAACTCACTAAAAGTCGGATGACCGGACACATCAGTCCGCAATACTAAAGTATTGACAAAAAAGCCAATTAACCCTTCTATTTCACTGCGATTACGATTCGCGATCGGTGTCCCCACCACAATATCTGACTGTTCCGTATAGCGGTATAGCAGCGCATTAAATGCCGCCAACAACGTCATAAACAAAGTCGCCCCCTGCTCCTGGCTGAGTTGGGTCAACTTTTGAGTCAGAGCAAGTGAAAGATCGAATTGATAATGATCCCCTGCAAAAGTTTGGACAGCAGGTCTGGGGCGGTCTGTGGGCAACGATAATAGCGCGGGTACACCTGCTAGTTGTTGTTGCCAATAACTCAATTGTTTTTGCAGCACTTCCCCCTGCAACCACTGTCTTTGCCAGATCGCGAAATCAGCAGGCTGAATCGGCAATGGAGTTAATGGGTTTTGCCGCGTCGAATCTTGCCCATAAGTGTTATACAGCAACGTTAATTCTTGGAGCAATATACCCATTGACCAGCCATCGGCGACAATATGGTGGATACACACCAATAATCGATGTTCTGTCTCTGACAAAATCGCTAATGTTGCTCTGAATAGTGAATCGCTAGTCAGATCGAACGGTTGAATCGCATGATTTTGGGCTAACTCCTCGGCAGCAATCTCCTGTGCGGCGATCGCTAAATGCTGTAAATCAACAACTGATAAGCTCCAATTCGGCTCAGGTTGAACCACTTGAGTTGCGACACCATCAACAGTGACGAAGTTGGTGCGGAGAGCTTCGTGCCGATCGACAATTGCTGCTAAACTTTGTGCAAGAGCCGATCGATCGATCGTGCCGACCAGCCGCAACGTCAGCGGGATATTATAGAAGGAACTGTTTGGCTCAAACCGATCCAAAAACCACAATCGGGTTTGAGCAAATGACAGGGGTAATTCGGTAGCGGTTGCCCTGGGTAAAATCGGTGGCAAACTTAGTTCCCAGTCTTGTTGCTGTAACTGCTGAATCGATCGATTCAATGTCGCAACTGTACCTGTCGCAAACAACTCTCGCAAGGGCAATTCTACTTTGAAAGTGTTGCGGATGCGGGAAACCAGTTGGGTGGCTAGCAGCGAGTGTCCCCCGATTTCAAAGAAGTTATCGTGAATACCCACTCGCTCCACCTTCAGGACTTTTGCCCAAATTTGGGCTAGTATTTCTTCCGCTGGGGTGCGCGGAGCCACAAAATTAGCTTGTTGTTGGCTGGCAAAATCCGGTGACGGAAGGGCACGGCGATCGATTTTGCCATTGACAGTCAGCGGTAGGGATTCTAGAATCGCGAAAGCATTTGGCACCATATACTCTGGTAGCTTGGTTTTCAGGAATTGCCGCAGTTCCGTAACTGTGAGTGCTACCTCTGAATGTGGCACTATATAAGCTACTAAGCGTTTCTGCTCGATCTCCTCTGCACTGGCAATCACGATCGCCGTTTTCACACCACGATGTTGACTGAGGACAGTTTCAATTTCTCCCAACTCAATCCGGAAGCCCCGAATTTTTACCTGATTGTCGATGCGTCCCAAGTATTCAATATTACCGTCAGGCAAATAGCAAGCTAAGTCTCCGGTTTTGTAGAGGCGGGAATTAGGTTCAGTACTAAAGGGGTTGGGGATAAATTTTTCGGTGGTTAACTCTGGACGATGGAGATAGCCCCGTGCTAAACCTGCTCCACCAATGTGCAATTCTCCAGCCACCCCAATCGGGACTGGTTGGAGATCCTGGTCGAGAATATAGACTTGAGCATTACTGATCGGTCGCCCAATTAAAACATCGGTAGCATCTGAAGAATTGAAGTGGTGTAGGGTAGTAACAACCGTTGCTTCTGTTGGCCCGTAACCATTAACTAGTTGGGGTAGATTGGCAAAATGGGCGATACTATCATACCAACGATCGACTTTTGACCGTTGAGCTTCTTCGCCACCGATAATCGCCATTC
>NZ_JANNDR010000098.1:0-11841 GCF_031378165.1 Chamaesiphon sp. OTE_75_metabat_556 | reverse complement strand
CGGAAACTATGCGATGAGAAGGGAATTTTACTAATTCTCGACGAGGTACAAGTGGGAATGGGACGTTCGGGGAAATATTGGGGTTACGAGCAATTAGGCATCGAGCCAGATATTTTCACTAGTGCCAAGGGTTTAGGCGGTGGGATTCCAATTGGCGCGACGCTATGCAAAGAATCTTGCAATGTATTCCAGCCTGGAGATCATGCAAGTACCTATGGCGGAAATCCCTTTGTCTGTGCAGTGGCTTTAGCAGTCTGTCAAACATTGGAACGGGAAAATATTCTCGCCAATGTCCAAGCACGGGGCGAACAATTGCGGGCTGGTTTACAACAGTTAGCTGCAAAATATCCCGCCATCTCGGAAGTTCGGGGTTGGGGTTTAATTAATGGATTAGAGTTGCAATCTGAGAGTAAAATTAATGCAATCGACGTAGTTAAAGCAGCGATGGAATTGGGTTTATTATTAGTCCCTGCGGGGCCAAAAGTCGTCCGGTTTGTGCCGCCACTAATTGTAACTGAGTTGGAGATCGATCGGGCTGTGAGTATTTTCGATCGGGTTTTGGGTGCAATGTAGTAAATTCAGAGTGGGTAATTCCCACTCTAATTCAAGTTTAAATATTTGTTTTGAACATTGAGAATAACTTTTACATTCGCTTTCCAGCAAGGGTTTTAGGCTGTTTGAACAGTGGTGAAATTACGGCTATTTGCTCACCAGGACATGGATTATTCGTAACTACTCAGGCTGAAGAGTGGGAAAAAGTGGCGTTTCCATGAAAACGAGTCTAAGGGCATCAAGAACACCACACTTTGGGCAACACTTCTCTTCTGCTTGGTGTTCGTGTACCACCAATTTTATTGGCGGTAGCTCGTGAACTTGGCTGCATCTCAAATTTAATACTTCTACATTTTCCAGTGATGCACCGCAACTTTTGCAATCTACAACTGGATAGACAAATACTTCATCTACTTCTCCACACCATTCTAATGTGCTGCCAGGATGATCTTTTTGTCCGCCACTTTTACGACCACTCTTGGTGCGAAGGCTTTTTGTTCGTTTCGCAAATCCATCCCCTGATGGTGGCTTGCTACTATTTTTGCTGTCCTTACTTTTTTGATTTTCTAATACTTCAATCCGTGCTTCTAGTGCATTAATCCGCGCCACCAGACTTTCCACCAACGCAATCACTGCTTCTTCCCCTTGGGCATAGCAGGCACGGATTTCTTCTGTGCTAATGGTTAGTTTTTGAGATGCCTGCTTCAATGCTCTGCTGTCCGTTCGATTTCTTGACTTGACTCTACACCTATCACTACCGCTTATCCCCAAACCTTCCTAATTTTTTAAGCCTGAGTAGTTACGAAATATTAATTGGCAGGGTTATCGGCAACTACTAGAGATTTTGGGCGATCGACGTGCTGCAAAATTGACATTCGATCGAGGAACTTTAGAAATTACGATGCCGTTAGAAGAACACGAGTTTTCGGGACGCTTAATCGAGCTTTTTATTCGGATTTTAGTAGTAGAGCTAGGTTTGAAGATTAAAACAATGGGTTCGACAGCCCAAACAGATGAGGTAGAAGCGGAGATGAATTTACTTGACATACTCCCGCCGCTAATCCTGTACCACCGTAACCGATATAGCGGGGGATTCTTATTCGCGGTTCACAGAGAATTACTTGCAGTCTTTGATTACTCATCGACTGTAGAGGTACATCTCTCCCCGCGCTTTCCCTCATTCTCAGAGGCAGATCCTTCTTGCCCAGAAGTACTGTGTTTATTCCACTCAACACCAAGAATGTTCAATCCCTTATGCAAGATATTCAAAGCCGCATTCGTATCGCGACAAATCTCAATTTTGCAATTAGGACATGACTGGGTTCTGGTGCTGAGGGACTTTTTGACCCGATGACCGCAATTAGAGCAATCTTGAGACGTATAGTTTGGCGATACTGCCACAACTGCTTTATCCCAAATCTTGCCGTAGTAGTCTAGCCATTGAGTGTATTGATACCAACCAGCATCGGAAATTGACTTAGCCAAATGATGATTTTTGACCATGTTCGCAATCTGCAAATTTTCATACACCACAACATCGTTAGATATCACTACGTTTCGGGCTTGCTTAATCGCCCAATCTTTCCGTTAGCGTTGAATTTTGAGATGAACTCTTCCTAGTCGTTTAAAATATTGATTAAGCAATGAATTTGTGCAGTGAACTCATACACCCGCCCATCTCCCGCTGGCTACGCCTTTGCGTCTAGTGGGCGGGTGCAATCGTTCTACGGTGGTACAGCTCGCATTCATCTACTGGTCGGGTGACCCGACCAATCCACCACCAAACGGGGTACCGTTCTGGTGGGGGCATTCTGCTGTTCTAGGTAAATGGGTCAGAGAAATGAAAAAATCTTAGTCATTTTGAGTTAGAATAGGATATAAAGTACATAACTACTATTTTAGTATGAGTCTTAATGTTGTTCATCTGGTGGGAAGAGTTGGCGGCGATCCAGAACTCAAATGGTTTGAGGGTTCGGGAAAATGCGTGTGTACGCTCACTCTCGCCGTCAATCGTCGCAGTAAGAATCAAGATCAACCCGACTGGTTTAACCTCAAAATCTGGGGCAAAACTGGCGAAATTGCTAAAAACTATGCCAAAAAGGGCAGTCAAATCGGGATTAAAGGTTCGCTAGAAGTCGAAACTTGGATCGATAAAGCGACAGGTACCGAACGCTCTCGCCCCGTGATCAAGGTTGATAGTCTCGATCTACTCGGCTCGAAGAAAGACAGTGCTGAGGCGATGCCAGACTATATGTAGCGTTAGCATGGTTGCGGGGTAGAATAGCGCAGACAATATTGTAGGGGTATCCCTTGTGGGTACCCACAAGGGGCGTTTTTATGTCTAGGGTTCCCCCCGAATAGAAAAACGACAAGACAGGGATACCCCTACAGATCTAGGGAATTATGCGATATTCCGTAACGTCTCTTTGCTAACCCTTTTGGGCATCTACGCAGCAACCTTCGCATTCTGTTGAATCTTCCATAATCCTGCATAAATGCGATCGAGTGTCAATAATTCATCGTGGGTACCCGCTTCAACTAATTGCCCGCGTTCCATCACATAAATTTGATGAGCATTGCGGATGGTAGAAAGTCGATGGGCGATCGCAATTGTCGTACGATCGAGCGTAATTCGATCCAAAGATCTTTGAATAGCTGCTTCAGTTTCATTATCTACAGCAGATGTCGCTTCATCGAGAATTAAAATTGGCGGGTTTTTTAAAACCGCACGGGCGATCGCAATTCGTTGGCGTTGTCCCCCAGACAACTTCTGTCCCCGCTCGCCGACAATAGTGTCGTAACTATCTGGTAATAGATCGATAAACTCATCAGCTTCAGCAATTTTGGCAGCCGCGATAATATCATCTAGAGTGGCATCGGGAGTACCATAAGCAATATTTTCTCGTACCGAACCGTGGAATAAAAACACATCCTGACTGACTAATCCGATCGCGCGCCGCAAGTCTACCAGATGTAAATCTTGAATATTAATCCCGTCTAAAGTAATTACCCCCGACTGAATTTCATAAAGCCTTAATAAGAGTTTTACTAAAGTACTTTTGCCAGAACCAGTTGCCCCGACGATCGCGATCGTCTTACCAGCGGGAATTTTCAAGGATAACTCTTTAACTACAGTCGATCGATCTGGATAAGCAAAAGTTACGTCCCGTAATTCAATCTCACCCCGAACGTGTGGTAAAGCGATCGTGCCTGAATCGATCGCAATTGGCGTATCTAATAAATCCATCACTCGATGAGTTGAAGCCATCCCCCGTTGATAGAGATCTAATGTCTCACCTAAGCGCGTCAGCGGCCATAATAACCGCTGCGTGAGGTAAATGAGGATGCTATAAGTACCAACGCCCAATTGACCTTTTACAGCCGCAATTCCACCCAATAGTAGTGTCATGGTGAAACTAAATAACACTGCCATCCGAATTAAGGGTACGAATGCCGCACTGATGGAAATCGCCCGACGATTGCTCTGACGATAGGCTTCACTATCTGCACGAACTCGATCGAGTTCATAAGCTTCAGTAGTGAAACTTTTGATCGTGGTAATTCCACCTAAGTTATTTGCCAGCCGACCATTTAATAAACCGACTTTTTCCCGAACGTTAGTATAATAAGGTGCGAGTTTTTTTTGAAACCAAATCGAACCGATAATAATAATTGGAATTGGGACGATCGACCACCATGCTAATGAAGGTGCCAGAATGAAGAATACACCGCTAATAACGATCGCATTAGTCAGTACTTGAATGATTTCATTGGCACCAACATCTAAAAATCGCTCTAACTGATTGATATCATCGCCGAGAATTGCCATCAAATTACCCGTGCTTTGATTCTCAAAGTACGCTAATTCTAATTGCTGAATGTGTCCGTAGGCATCCAGTCGGAGATTGTGCTGGATTTTTTGGGAGAGATTGCGCCAGAGATTGGTATATACATATTGAGATAAGGATTCTAACACCCAGACAATCACAGTAATTATCGTCAGCACGATCAATTGCTGCTCGACATTCTGAATCCCCAATGTTGCCAGGAATGAATCTTGTTTTTTGACAACGACATCTACAGCGATCCCGATCAGAATTTCTGGCGCAACATCGCATAATTTATTGAAAATTGAGGAAATACTTGCTTGCCAAGCATTGCCCCGATATTGGCGTCCGTAGGCTAACAATCGTTGCAGGGGATGCACTTTACTATTCATGACCGATTTTACTCTGTGGCACTCTTTCTTATGTTAGACGTTAGTGGGGAGTTGGGAGCTGCTATACCACCGGATGGGAGTGGGGTAAAAGAGGGAGTTGGTGTCTAAATGTGTGTCGATCGAAATTGTTGTACTCGATCCCAGACACGATCGACTAAAATCGGATCGTCACTATCGAACCACTCAATTTCGGAAATCGATCGAAACCAGGTGCGTTGGCGTTTGGCAAATTGCCGCGTGTGGACGATCGTCAGCTCGATCGCTTCTGTTAAACTAACTTCACCCTGAAGATACTGCTGCATTTCGGCATAACCCAAGGTATCGAGCAGCGGTAAATCCCAGCCATATTTAGCCCCCAAATATTTCACCTCATCTTCCCAACCCAAAGCGATCATTTGCTGGGTGCGGTGCTCAATGCGCTTGCCGAGTAGATCTACCCGTTCGCAATCCAATCCAATCTGGAGAATTGGATAGCTGGGTGGATCTTCGTCCTGCTGACTAGAAATCGTTTTGCCCGTGACATAATAAACTTCCAAAGCCCGTACCGTGCGAGTCGCATCATGAGGATGAATTTTTTGAGCGGCCAGCCGATCGAGATGTGCCAAGATCTGGTAACATTGCACCTGACCCAAAGCGAGCAACTGCGATCGTAAGTCTGGCTGTGGTGAGACTCGGGGCATCTTCAACCCCTTCACCACTGACTTAATATATAGTCCCGTCCCCCCCACTAACAACGGGATTTGCTCCGACTGATGAAATTTATCGATGAGTTCCTGTGCCTGCGATTGATATTCGGCAAGAGTTACGGTACAATCTGGATCTGATGTACTAACTAAGTGATGTGGTACTAATGCTAGCTCTGGGATCGAAACCTTGGCCGTAGCAATATCGAACTCTCGATAGATCTGCCGCGAGTCTGCACTAATAATAGGTGAGTTGAGACGTTGGGCAATCGCGATCGCCAGTCCTGATTTTCCGGTAGCTGTCGCACCACAGATAACTATAAGCATAGGAAATAGAGAGTAAAGGGTAGCGAATCAAGACAGAGGGTAGAGCGTCAGAGTAAAGTCGATCGAATATATTGCTGCCAACTACTCACTACCATCTACCCTCTATTAAAGATATTCCCAGGACTATCTAGATTCGTCCATAGCCTATTTGTGTTATAATTTTGGAGTGATTTATCATCAGTACAGCCAATAGCGGCTTGTGACTCATTATTGGAGCATCGTTTATGACCAGCGATTATGGTGACGACAACATTCGGGTACTGGAGGGACTAGAAGCCGTCCGCGTTCGACCGGGGATGTATATCGGGAATACTTCGGCGACGGGACTCCATCACCTAGTATATGAGGTTGCGGATAACTCGATCGATGAAGCTTTGGCTGGTCATTGCAAAAATATCGACATTTCCATCAATGCCAATGGATCGATTACTGTCATCGACGATGGACGCGGGATTCCGGCTGGGATTAACCCCCAAACGGGTAAATCCACGATCGAAACCGTACTCACCGTACTGCACGCTGGCGGTAAATTCGGGGATGGTGGTTATACTGTCTCTGGTGGTTTGCATGGTGTGGGGATTTCGGTCGTCAACGCACTCTCAGCTAATGTCGAGGTCAAGGTCTGGCGAAATCAGAAAATTCATACCCAGAAATTTGAAAAAGGCATAGCAGTAACCGGATTGGATATCGTACCGAGTCCCGAAGATCGGACGGGTACGACCGTGACATTTTTACCCGATATCGAGATTTTCAAAGAGGGGATTGTCTTCGACTTTGATACCCTCGCAGTGAGGTTCAAACAGTTAGCTTATCTCAACGCCGGACTGCGGATTAGTTTTAGCGATTATCGACTAGAACTGTTAGAGCATAACGAACCCAAGATTGAAAATTACTACTATGAAGGCGGGATTCGGGAGTATATTGCATATCTAAATGTCGATAAGCAGCCCCTCCATGAAGAAGTAATTTATATCCAAAGTGAGAAGAATAAAGTTCAGGTAGAAGTGGCTCTACAATGGTGTAGTGATGCCTATAGCGATAATATCTTAGGATTTGCCAACAATATTCAAACCAAGGAAGGCGGGACGCACTTAGACGGATTGAAAGTTGTCTTAACTCGGACGATGAATGCGATCGGTCGTAAACGCAATAAAATCAAAGAAGGTGACGCCAATCTTGGTGGTGAAAACATTCGGGAAGGTTTAACCGCCATTGTTTCAGTTAAAGTCCCCAATCCTGAATTTGAAGGCCAAACTAAGACTAAATTAGGCAATAGTGAAGTTCGGGGGATTGTAGACTCGATCGTATCCGAAGCTTTAATTGAATATTTAGAGTTTCGTCCCAATATTGCCGATGCGATTTTAGAGAAAGCACTTCAGGCTTTTAATGCAGCAGAAGCAGCCAGAAGAGCGCGGGAATTAGTTCGCCGCAAATCAGTTTTAGAATCTTCAACTTTACCTGGTAAATTAGCAGATTGTAGCTCCAAAGATCCTAGTGAATCTGAGATTTTCATCGTCGAAGGCGATTCGGCAGGGGGGTCGGCAAAACAAGGCAGGGACAGACGTTTCCAAGCAATCCTCCCCCTGCGCGGTAAGATTTTAAACATTGAAAAAACTGACGATGCTAAGATTTATAAAAACACCGAAATTCAAGCTCTAATTACCGCATTAGGTTTGGGTGTCAAAGGTGAAGATTTTAAATCCGAACAATTGCGGTATCACCGGATTTGTTTGATGACGGATGCCGACGTCGATGGTGCCCACATTCGGACGCTATTGCTGACGTTCTTTTATCGCTACCAGCGAGCATTGATCGAGGAAGGCTACGTATATATTGCTTGCCCACCGCTCTATAAATTAGAACGGGGACGCAATCATTACTATTGCTATAGCGAACGCGAATTGCAACAGAAAATTGCTGAATTTCCAGCTAATGCCAACTATACAATTCAGCGATTCAAAGGTTTGGGAGAAATGATGCCCCAACAGTTGTGGGAAACCACGATGGATCGGGCAACGCGTACGCTCAAACGGGTCGAGATTCAAGATGCTGCTGAAGCTGATCGAATCTTTACTATTCTGATGGGCGATCGTGTAGCACCGCGCCGCGAATTTATCGAAACCTATGGGCCGAAATTGGGTCTAATGGATTTGGATATTTAGTATGGATTTAGGGTAGGGGCAATTCATGAAGCGGCGGTTTTATTCGGAGGTTCCCTCCGAATAAAAAAACCGACAAGACAGCGGCTTGCGCACGCCTTTGTTCCCCGACGGTTTAGCAAGACAAGACATTGCCCCTACCCTAAATATTGGTGATGGCAACGGTCGAAAATCATACCTGTGTCCAGCAATGCCATTATTTGTTCTTCGATCGATGTTTCGACGTGATTGTTTTTGTGTCTTTAAGTTCCTCAAAATACTTAATTACAACTTCTCGATCAATCGAGATACATCAGTTTCACTCTACTTCGCCGATCGATTCATCTAATTTCAAGGTATAAATCAGAGCTTCATTTAACTGTTGAATATACAATGACGAGAGCTTACCAAGTTGACGGATTAGTCGCTGTCGGTCGATAACGGCAATTTGATAGCAGAGTGCCACAGATTCTTGAGTGAGTCCACCTTCTTCGGCGGGAACGATAATGGTTCCAGGAATGTTCGAGCGGCGAAGATTAGAAGTGAGCGGCACAATCACGACTGTTTGGGTGAATCTATCGATCGTCTCCCGCTGTACGACAACAACCGGACGTATTCCGGCTTGTTCTGAACCTCTACTGGGGTTTAAATCTGCAAGGTAGATGTCACCACGGCTCACGCGTAATCCTCTTGTTGAAGATTTGAGGAATATTCTGGCAGGATGGTTTCAGCAAAAATTATGTCTTCTTGGGCAAATTCGGCTTTCAACTCTGCTGCATCAGCATCAGAAACTAGACGATCCCACTGCTGAAAACGAGTCGATCTATCAGTGATTTTGCTATTTTGGGCTGGAGTTGAGAGTTTGGTATCTAGCTCTTTCCGTTCGGCATCTGTCAGTGTTTGAATGATTTGGGCTAGGGAGTCTACCAGTTTTGCATTCATTGCGATCTTGCTCCATACTAACCTGCACTATTTATTCATGATAGGCGATCGGGTTAGCGGTGAGGCAGAATCAAGTTGGGAAAAGATATACTCGTTTACCGCAGCAATTGGGGTTAATCTCAGGATAAGTTTTTTGACTGAGTGGTGTTGTCGTTGTCAAATGCTGTCTTGATCGAGTCGATTGCGCAGCGTCGTCAATGGCGAATCGCTTTTAGCTTTATGCAGAGGGATGGGGCAGAGAATTGAGCCAGCTTAGGATGTTTTGGGTCGTAGGATTATTTGAACCTAGTTTGGATTGGGCAATGGCAAAGGCTTTGCGGTATAGATCTTTTGCTTCTACATATCTCTTCTGGTGCTGATAAAGAACACCCAAGCTCCATCGAGTCATTGCAACATCAAAGTGATCATCGCCAAGACACTTTATCCTCATTTGCAGTGATTGAAGATAAAATGATTCAGCCTCATCATATCTTTCTCGATCGAAAGATAGCTTGCCTAGATTGTTTAAAATCGTAGCAACCTCAGAATGTTCTTCTCCTAGTATTTTTTTCTTGCCTTCCAGTGCCTCGATATATAATGTTCTAGCTTTTGTCAGTTCACCTAGATCTTGATGGCACTTAGCTATATTGGCAATAGTTGTATAAATTTCCCGATGATCTACATCTAATGAAGCCTTGCTTATTTTTAGTGATTTTTCAAATAGAAATAGAGCATCTTTGTATTTCCCTTGATTTGAATACACCAATGCCAAGTTATTCATGGTGGTAGCAACCCTGAGATCGTGTTCACCAAAATTCTCGATCTTTGCATCCAAGACTTGTTTATGGAGCTTCTCTGCTTCATCATATCTTCCTAGATTATTATAAAGAGCGGCTAGGTTGCTCATAGGATTAATAATATCAATAGAATCTTTACCCAACAATCCTTCAATCAATTCAATTACTTGAACCAATAGTAATTCTGCTTCTTCGTATTTTCCTCGAATTATTAGAGTTTTTGCAAGATTATTTTTGACGCATAGAGTCTCAGATCTGCTTTCACCTAATAATTTAATCATCAGATTTAGAGCTTTTCGGTAGAATAACTCTGCTTCTTCATATTTTCCTCGATCGCAATAAACTCCAGCAAGAACATTGTAGCTAGTCGCAACATCTGTATGTGTATTTCCAAAAATCTCAATTCGTATATTTAATGATTGTAGGCAAATACCTTCTGCTTCCTGATATTGACCTTGATTACGATATATATCTACAAGCTCTTGAAAGATATAGCAAACTTCATGATGTCGATTGCTACACCGTTTTTCTATTATTTCCAAACAACGATGGCACCATGATTCACTTAAAGAATAATCACGCTGACTTTTGTAAAATCTAATTATTCCGAGAAAAGGCCAACTTAGTTCATCATCACTTAAAATATTTATCCATTGGGTTGCAATTTCCTCTAAATGAGGGATTTTGACACTAATTTCTTTAGCTTTATCAATTGCCAGAGGTTCTTTAATATTTTGAGCGATTCCAATCATTGTCTGGCAGAAGCCACTTTTAAGAATTTGACCTCGATCGATTCTCTGCTCCAACTTAATCCGAAAATATTCCTGCACGATTTGGTGCAACTGGTACCGACTCTCACCAACCCGCTTCAACAAACTACGAGCCATCAAACCATCGTCCCTAGTGTCCTCCAGATCGTCAGGTTCGACCTCCGACTGACAACTTTCCACCAACGACCAAGGAATCGGCGCGATCGCAAACATCCCCAACACACAAGCCAGTTCTTGCTCCGCTTCATTCAATTCCTGCCAACTCAATTCCAAAGCAGCAGCCACACCTAATTGCCCCGTCATCCCATTTTCCGTCTCAACCAAAGCCTTGGCATCTAAACGCTTCGCTTCCAGTGCTTTGAGGAGTCGATCGATCGACCAATCCAACTTCCGCGCCAAGAATCTTCCCAATAATTCCAAAGCCAAGGGCAAATATCCCACCCATTTACAAAGAGCCTGGGCATCAATTAACTGCGATCGAATTCGCTCCGTTCCCACCAATGATTCTAAAAGAGCGATCGCGCTGTCTTCATCCAATTCTTCAATGGCAATCTTCTGAACGGTGGAGCCTAAATCTAACCGAGTCGTAATCAGTAGCTTGAATCTGGGATCTGCTGGGGGTAAATAAGGCTCGATCGCTTGGTAATCGGTCACATCATCCAGAACCACCAGAGCTGCACCCTCCGGCCACCGCTGCCAGCAAAACGCCACTTGAGCATCGATTTCCAGTTGTTCGGGCAGTTTTAAGCCCAGGTGGACTTGAGCAAAGTTCACAATGTCAGTCGCTATTTCTCGATCTCTGGCTCTGAGCCAACAGAGTCCAGCGGAGTATTTGCCTTGCTGCAACTGAGCGATCGCGTATTGCAGTGCTAGCTCGGTTTTACCAATGCCGCCCATGCCCTGAACTGCGGCGATGGCGATCCGTCGATTATTCTGAAGTTGTTCATGTAGCTCCTTTAGTTTAGAATCGCGACCCACAAATTCGACTACACCGCTGCGGGGCAGATTTTGAGGCGTACCAACCGGACTCTGGCTCAGGGCAATATCATCTAGTAATTGCCCCAAAGCTTTGATGACAGCCTCAGCCTCAAATTCATATCGATCGCCAATATAGGCGGTGGCATTGCCTTCGACTAGCACCTGATAGCCTTTGGATTGACCCAGATTAATCTGGAGCATCCGCGCATCAGTTTGTATGGCATTGGTTAATGCACCATTTCGATCGAGTTCGCTTTTGAGCCGCGTCATTACATCGTTGATATTGGCACCTGGAGAGGTTTTGGCAATATCCAATAAGACGGTACAAAGGGCTTCGATCGGGTCGTTCATTGCGATTGGCTCACTGATTTATTTTACTCATTGATGTGGGTGGCGATCGGGAAACTATGCCAATCGATCGATCTCAGAACGATCGGAATGACTCGTGTTTTGTGG
>NZ_JANNDR010000025.1:0-5176 GCF_031378165.1 Chamaesiphon sp. OTE_75_metabat_556 | reverse complement strand
TTCTGGACATTCGATTGGCTTTAATTTGCTGCTCATTATTTTCCGTCGATCTTGCTCTCGATCGCTATATCATACATCAATTCAGCAACGCCGAATTAACTACAAAGTTGATTCGCAAAGCCTTTCCAACAGTTTCATCCTCTGAAAAGAAATATGTCAATGTCAAGGGTAATAAATCCCCTTTTGACGGCGATTTACCCTACTGGAGTGAACGCAATAGCAAGCTCTATAACGGACATACCTCTAAAGCCTTAAAACGGCAAAACCATTCATGTGCTTCTTGTGGTCATCAGCTACTATCGGATGAAAGGGTACACCTACATCATATCGATGGGAATCATGACAATTGGAAGAGAGATAATCTAGCGGCAATTCATGAGAGCTGCCATGATTACATCCACATGAGCAAGGCGAAAGTCTAGAATATCGGGAGCGCAGTGCGGTAAAAGTCGCACGCGGCGATCTAACTGGGAGGTGCGGAGTTTAATAGCTCCCATCGACCCAACCTAACACCTCCACTGGGTGATAGATATTTGTCACTGGATTGTTGATGTGGTCTTACGACCTAATGGGAGTAAAGGTTTTGTTCTTTTACCTAAACGCTGGACAGTTGAACGAACTGATGGCTGTTTGCATTGGTGTCGTCGTCTCAATGTTGATTACGAACGTTTACCTGCTTCTTCAGCGGCTTTCATCCACATTGCCATGATTCGACTTATGCTACGGAGACTTGCTTAAACATTTTATACTCTCCGTATTTCCAAACATTCTCTAAAAAAATTGGATGTTTAGTTTTGCTAGACGCTTCACTATAATACTAAATAGAGTATAAATCAAAGCCAAAAGTTCCCCGATCGAGTATTTTTGCGCTGTCACTAAATTTTACCCAAACTATCTATTGCGCCCATGAATCCCAGCGATGCCGATCCGAAACTCGATATTATTTTCGTCCCCGCTCGTACCGATACACCCGTCGGATCGATCGTGTTGTTGCATGGTTGGGGTGCCAATCACGATGACTTGGGCGATTTAGTCCCTTATTTCAATTTGCCTGAATATCAATTCCTGTTTCCCAATGGGATCTTCGACCATGAATATAGCGACGAGGGGAAAATGTGGTATTCCTTCACAGGCGCGGGAGAGTTAACCGATCTGAGCCGCGCGCAATTAGCGACTAGTCGCGAAGTCTTGAGGGAGTGGGTACAGTCGCTACCGGATTCTACGGGCATACCACTCGATCGAACTTGGATTGCGGGCTTCTCTCAAGGTGGAGCAATGACACTGGAAATCGGGCTAGATTTACCAGTAGCGGGTCTGATTGTGATGAGTGGTTATTTGCATCAAGATCGACCAAAACCGGAGTCTGTTGCTCCACCAGTCGAGATCGTGCCTGGTACCAAAGATGATGTCGTCCCGATTGTGGCAGCTCGATCGAGTCGCGACAAATTAACTGAGTGGGGAATAGAAGTTCGATACCAAGAATTTGAGATGGGGCATTCGATCGTGCCGGAAGTTTTGGATGTAATTAGAGCTTTTGTTACTAAGTAATTTGGCTGAAGTATGAGCGAATCGATCGAAATTATAAATAAATTTGTTAATCCAGACACTATTAACGGGTAATAATAAAGAAGAAGGTTAAGATTAACTAGCTGCGAAACTCTACCGATTTTGTAAGGAGGTTTGACCTATGACTGCGATTCTGACGTCTCAACGGAACAATATCCCCAATCTGACCACAGAAGAAGTAGAACAATTAGCACTGCGCTTGGAAAGCGATGATTATCGCAACCCATTTGACGGCTTGCAAGATTGGCACTTCTTGCGCGCGATTGCGTTTCAGCGTCCAGATTTAGTCGAACCCTACATTCATCTCCTCGATTTAGAAGCTTACGACGAAGCTTGATCTAGCAACTCTAAAAAGATCTGCGAATGAAAACGCCATCTGTAGGGGCAGTGCCTCGTGCCTGCCCTATGTCTAATGGCTGAATTTTAGCTAGGAAATCTATGTGCGAGTTCTAATCGGAATTGGGGGCGGAATTGCCACGTATAAAGTATGCGAAATAATTTCCAGCTTATTCAAGGCTGAAATCGAGGTCAAAGTTATCCTCACCGCTGGTGCGGAGCAATTTATCACACCTCTAACTGTCGCGACACTATCGCGTCATCCCGCCTATACAGATCGTGAATTTTGGCAACCCATTCACCAGCGTCCGCTGCATATCGAACTGGGTGAATGGGCAGATTTATTAGTTATCGCCCCGCTGACGGCGAATACTTTGGGCAAATTAGCTCATGGATTGGCTGACAATTTATTAACTAGCACAGTATTGGCTTCTACTTGTCCAGTGTTGCTCGCGCCCGCCATGAATACCGAGATGTGGGAGCAAGCCGCCGTGCAGCGAAATTGGCAGCTATTGCATCAAGATCCACGCTATCACGCTGCTGGCCCTGGTTCGGGTTTACTCGCTTGCGATCGAGTCGGGATGGGCAGAATGGCTGAGCCAGAAGAGATTTTACCCTACATTCATTCACTCCTCCATACCCAGGGAAGACTCGATTTATCAGACAAAAGAATTTTGATTAGTGCGGGCGGTACTCGCGAATTTTTCGATCCCGTCCGGTTTATCGGCAATCCGGCTACTGGCAAAATGGGATTGGCTCTAGCCCAAGCCGCCGTTCATCGTGGCGGAATAGTCACTTTAGTGCATGGTTCTTTGCCGGATCTGCCGATCGATCGTCGCATTAACTCGATCTCTATTGTGAATAGCGCAGAAATGCACGATCGAATGCTGGCACATTTCCCCACTGCCGATGTGACGATCATGTCTGCGGCCGTTGCCGATGTCAAACCAGCGCATTACAGCAGCCAAAAATTACCCAAACAGCAATTACCAACTGCCTTAGAACTATCACCAGTTCCCGATATCATCGCCGCATTAAGCAAGATCCGCAAAACCCACCAAAAAATTATTGGCTTTGCCGCTCAGACGGGTGATATCATCCCACCCGCGATCGAGAAATTGGAGCGCAAGCAACTAGACGCGATCGTCGCCAACCCTGTAGATCTACCGGATAGAGGCTTTGGGAGCGATCGCAATCAAGCCGTAATCATTAAAAAAAGTCGCGATTTGGCGCAGCCACAGCACTACGACCGGATCGAGATCCAGACCTGCGCTAAACTAGAGATGGCACATCGGATTCTCGATTCTATTTATTAAGCTGGAGCGATCTTCATACCAACTCCAATCTTCGCGATTTTCAATTTTACTGTTGGTTATTACCCTTTCAGATCGCCAACCGATCGACAATACAGCACATAGTTTATGTCCGATTCATCATTACAAACCATTTTTGATCGTTTATCTCGCGACTTGTCCAGAGACACCCTCATTCAAACAACTACCGACGAATTGCGCGCGGAACTTCATGCCGATCGATTGGTACTGTACTATTTTTACTATAAATGGTCGGGACGAGTTACCTTTGAGTCCCTAAGCGACGAGAAATTTTCGATCCTGGGTTCCAGTGGCCCCGACCAATGCTTTAATGGCGAATATGCCAAACTCTACGAGGATGGACGCGTCCGCGCAATTCCCGACATTGAATCAGAGCCGATTGAAGCGTGTCACCGCGATTTCTTGCGCGATCTCCAAGTCAAAGCCAATTTAGTCGTCCCTGTGCTCACCACCAAAGGCTTATGGGGCTTGCTGGTAGCACATCACTGTCAATCTACTTACGATTGGCTACCTAGCGAAATTATCGCGATGCAAGCTGCGGCTAGCAAGCTAGCCATGAGTTCTAGTATTAGAGATAATTAACGCAGATGTGGGGTGCGCTGCAATCGAAGATCGTAATGTATCCCCTAAAAACTTGAAAACCCCACATGATGTATGTGGAGTTTTTTGTACGTAATGCCAGGACGGGGATTTGAACCCCGGACACGAGGATTTTCAGTCCTCTGCTCTACCAACTGAGCTATCCCGGCGCATTGCTGGATTAAACTGGGCAACTTGACTAATATAGCAAGTTTAAGCGGATTATGCAAGTATTCGATCGATATTTGAGGATTGGTATCGATTATGCCCATTGGTGGGTGCTAAGGGTTGTGGCGATCGCCGATCTAGATCGAGAACTATGACCGATTCTAGCCGTTGTTTGATACGATCGAGATCGGGCGATGCTCATTTGCCAGCGGCGATGCCAACGGTCACAATCTTAGCAACCGTCGTATCTAACTATGTTTATCTCCAATTTTTGACAATTGTTAAACTTTTTTCAGCAGCTACTTAATGCCCCGCATCCAGGTCTTCACAAATATGATGGTTGGTCGTTGACCGATCGCGATCCGCAAGCGATCCGCGAGGTATTTATGCCTGTCTGGCAGTGGCTGTATCAGCATTATTTTCAGGTAACTACCGATGGGTGGGAACATGTGCCCAGTCAGGGGCGGCTGTTAGTAGTCGGTTCGCACAATGGGGGGTTGGCGGCTCCAGATATGTTCATGTTGATGTATGACTGGTTCGCGCGCTATGGTACCGAACGTCCGGCTTATGGCCTCGCCCACCCATCTGTTTGGAAATATTTTGGGGCTACGGCGACACTAGCAGCACGGGCGGGAGCGATCGTCGCTCATCCCAAGATGGCGATGGCGGCACTGCAAAAAGAGGCTGTGGTGTTGGTGTATCCAGGTGGTGCTGAAGATGTCTTTCGTCCCCACAGCCAAAGACATCAGATTCAGTTAGCCGGACGCAAGGGCTTTATCAAAGTAGCCTTGCGGGAACATGCGCCGATCGTACCAGTAGTCTCTATTGGTGCTCACGATGGTTTGATCGTCATCAGCGATATTTATCCCCTCTTAGCGCAACTTCACGATCGCGGGATGCCGTGGTTATTTGGCATCGATCCAAATGTCTTTCCGATTTATCTGGGGTTGCCGTGGGGAGTTGCTTTTGGCCCTTTGCCCAATTTACCGCTGCCGACTCAGATCCATATTCGGATCTGCAAACCGATCGAATTCGATCGATCTGGACGCAGTGCCGCCAACGATCGCGACTATGTAGATGCTTGTTACGATCTTATCGAGCAGCAGATGCAAGCAGAACTCGATCGGCTTGTCTTGGAACGCGGATAAGCTACTCAATAATGAGTAAAAAATCCCCTCCTCGGAGGGGTGCCC
>NZ_JANNDR010000577.1:0-13679 GCF_031378165.1 Chamaesiphon sp. OTE_75_metabat_556 | reverse complement strand
TCGATCGATTGTTTGCTCGATTGAGTTGTCAGTAACCTTATGCCCCCATTCGTCAAAATACCATTTAGCCACAAGGGGAATTGCCTCTTGTTTATCTGCTAAAAATTCAAATTTCAAATTCATTTTCTTAATTCAGGCAATTGACTGTCAATCTCGCTGATATTTCATAGGTAAGAGTTCATCGATTTTGACGATCTTCTCATCTGTAATAATTACATTACAATCAGGCGAATAATCAGAAATCAACTCACGACAAATACCGCATGGTGACACAACTTGACCTTTACTATTGACCGCAACTATAGTCTCTATCTCCGGATCTCCTGCCGAGGCTGCCATTCCAATTGCAATTGCTTCAGCACAAACTGCAACTCGCCCAACATATGCTTCTAAATGGACGGATGAAAAAACTTTTCCCGACTTTGTTCGCAATGATGCACCAATATGGTGATAATTTTCCTTGAAGAGTTTTTTAATTATATTTCGAGCATTTCCAATAAGTTCTTGCTCTTTTTTATCAATAGAAAACATAAATATTGCAATCTGATTATTTACGGTTGCTGTTTACACTTAATTCGTTCCAATCTTTGCTGGCGAATTAGTTCGCCAAATTTAGCAACTAATTCCTCCAGTTGCAAATCGACTTCTGTAAAATCTAGACGAGCTTGGCGTAAATTGGCTATTAGTCGGCAATTGACTTCTGGACTGGGTATCATCGGTTGTGTTTTCACGCTCGTAATTTCCATTCCTAGACAATTAACCTACACAGAGATTTAAAATTAGAGTGGGAATTACCCACTCTGAATTTACTACATTGCCGCCAAAACCCGATCGACTATACTCACAGCTCGATCGATCTCTGCTGCCGATACGATTAATGGTGGTACGAACCGGACAACTTTGACACCCGCAGGTACCAATAATAAACCTGCATCCATCGCGGCTTTAACAATATCAATTGCATTGATTTTACTCTCAGCTTGCAGCTCCAAGCCATTAATTAAACCCCAACCCCGAACTTCGGAGATTACGGGATATTTGGTAGCTAATTGTTGTAAACCAGCCCGTAATTGTTCGCCCCGCGCTTGGACATTGCTGAGGATATTTTCCCGTTCTAATGTTTGACAAACGGCTAACGCTACCGCACAAACAAACGGATTACCACCGTAAGTACTCGCGTGATCTCCTGGTTGAAACACATTACACGATGCTTTGCACAGCGTCGCGCCAATCGGAATCCCACCGCCTAAACCCTTGGCACTAGTGAAAATATCCGGTTCGATGCCTAATTGCTCGTAACCCCAATATTTGCCCGAACGTCCCATCCCGACTTGGACTTCATCAAGGATCAGTAAGATGCCCTTGTCGTCGCAGAGTTTCCGCACCTGTTGGAAATATTCAATCTGCCCAGGATTTACTCCCCCTTCCCCTTGAAGCGGTTCGAGCATAATCGCTGCTACCTGCCCATCTAGTTCGGCAACTGCGGATTCGATCGCGGCAAAGTCATTGTAGGGTACATAGTGGAAACCGGGCATCAACGGACTAAAATTCTGGTGATACTTAGGCTGTCCGGTTGCTGTCACCGTCGCTAGCGTCCGTCCGTGGAAACTGGCATTGGCAGTCAAAATGACTGGTTCGGTAATCTTCAAGACCGTATGGGCGTATTTCCGAGCTAATTTAATCGCCCCTTCATTGGCTTCGGCACCAGAATTACAGAAGAATACCCGATCGGCACAAGAATGTTCAACTAACCACTTCGCCAATTCACCCTGCACGGGGACGTAATAAAGATTGGAAACATGAGTCAGCGTTTGAATCTGCGTCGTCACCGCTTCGATAACCGCTGGATGTGCGTGCCCCAGCGTACAGGTGGCAATCCCCGCCACAAAATCTAAATAAGCCTTACCATCCGTATCCCAGACGGTACAACCCTCACCTTTAATCAAAGCAAGATTGAACCGTCCGTAAGTAGTCATCACGTGACTATTAAACTCATCCTGACTGAAAGCTGACAACAATTCGGGATGAATCGTCGGTTGAGCAACCACAGTATCTAAACTCATCAAAATACTCCTAAATTTTTATCAAAAACCAATTGTAACGCTAGAAATCTCTCCGCGTTCTCTCTTTATCTCTGCGCCCTCTGCGCCACACCGAATTAGATTATCGTCGTCGGCTGCGACGCAAAACTTGAGCTACGAGTTGAGATAGATCGATCTGTGACTCTCGCAGTGCGGAGCCAGTCAGGGATTGGGTGTAGCGACACCGATCTAGTAAACTGTGCATTTTTTAAAAACCAGCCGAGTGTAATTGAAGCTGAATCGTAAGTTATGTCTGTTATAGCATTAACCACTCGATTCCGTAAAGCCGATACTCCGCCAACACGCAGTCCCAGATTTGACTAGGGTGATTTCTCAAATCGTTTGCTCGATACCAAATCTAACTGTTTGCACCAAGATGTGCTTGAATCCACGTTCGCAAATTCTTCACCGCTTGATTGATGCCATCAGTTTGACAATCTGTGAGAAATTCTAACACTCGATCGGACGACAAGATCGGAAAGATTGGCGATCGATCTACGCTCACATATGCCCCAGACTGCAACTGATAAAATGTCAAGATCGCCCCATCATATCGCCATACTTCACCAACGCCCAATGTTGCATAGAGCGAGAGTTGTTTAATCGAACTGCTGGTGATATCGATTTCGATCGCGAGATCGGGTGGTGGATCTTGGGTAAAATCTAATTTAGTTTTGCCTCTTATTGCTAGTTCGTTGGCAAAATAGTAACAGGAGTCAGGTTCTTTCCCTGCTTCTAAATCTGGACGTTTAATCGTCATCGAACCAGCCAGAGCATAATCTTGATCGAGTGTTTCAGCAATTGTAGATATTAGCCTCTCAATCGATCGATTACTCTTCTCATGTTCAAATAACGGGGTCATAAATTCCAGATCTCCGCGATAATAACTCAATCGGGCTTTGCCATCGTCGCCGATTTCTGCTAGCAGATTCTCGTAGAGATTCCAACTGATACCTTGAAGAAAGGTTCTCTCTTCACCTGTATTGATAACTGTTAACATTTTGTACCTCTCACGATCGATCGGTTATTTGCAAATTATAGTCGATCACCGCCAATTTCAGTTAAGTTAGGTAACTAGTCCACTGCGATAATACCTCTGGCGAACCATACCAAATCCCGGGACTGCGCGGTGAATGTTTGATATCTTCAATGATGATGTTTTTCGCACCATCTAAATGTGCTGCCTCGATCGCCGTAATCCCATCGCCCCAAGTATTACCCTCGCCACAAGTCTGTTGATAACTACTATAAGCTAGCCATTGACCGAGCTTTTTCTCACCATAGATTGACTTGCCAGCTACGCAAATATATTTCACATCTGAATACATCGCCCCAGGATAATTATCATTGACAAAATCGAGGTTTTTCTTTGTCCAGCGTTCGCCACTAATATGGGGAGTACCGAGAGTAATTAAGTTAGCAACTTTGGATTTGGCATTCCATAGCTTCGCAGATTCAGTGACATCGCCATGAATGATATATGGGATTTCACCGATGTAAATCCGACTAATCCAACCACCTGCGGAATGTCCGATCAGATTAATTTTTTGAGCTTGATTATCTTCTAGAGCTGCATTAACAGTGCGATCTAGTTGTCGCAAAATCGGTACCATCGATCGACCGCCGAGTGTGGGCAACCAATCGCGTTTGCGGAGCGGTACTATCGTGGTGGGTGTGCCGAGTGCGTTCAAAGCTTGTTGAAGTGGTAGATAGACATCAGCACTTTCGAGATAGCCAGGTAAAATAACTGTAGGTAACATTAAATAGGTTAACAATTAAATATTGAAATCTAGGATTTTAATTCATAATCCGTACAGACAATCAACCCAGACAACAGTTCTTCCAAAATCTCTGGGGATATCTGTCCTAATCGTTTGACAAATCGATCTGTTGAAAGGCTACGAATTTGTAAAATATTTCCTGCTGAATCGAACTCTAATCCATTATCTTCATTGGCATCGATTCGCACCATAAAAGGTCGATCTACAAATTTTGACTGCCAGCTTGTAATCGGAATCGCAATTTTCAAAGCAATCCGATCGAACAGATCGGAGCTGATAATAATAACAGGTCGAGTTTTCTGAATTTCTTGTCCCCTAGTGGGATTGAGATCTACTAACCAAACTTCGCCCCGTTTAGCATTAATCATGCTCGATCTCCCAATTTTCGGCATCGAGAACTGAGAATGCTGTTAGTTCTGGATCTGTCGCAAAATCTTCAGCAGTTGCTGCAACCGAAGATTGAAGATATTGATGCCGTTCTTTGATGGAGAGATTGGCAAGTTCTTGCAGGGATAAACTGGATTCTCTAGTTACTTCAGCAAACTTCTGACGGAGAAACTCAGTAAAATTCGCAACCTCCTGCTGTTGTGATGGGGATAATTGTCTTAAATTATTGAGGATGATTTGCTCGTAATCTATCTTTGTTTGCACGATCGATTCTCCCTGCTGGCTGAGTATAGAACAAGAATCGATCGAGTAATCCAAGTTAGTCTCAGATTAATCGATCGATAAATACAGAATAAACTTGCCGAATTACTATCGATCGACCGAACCCATAATAATATCCACACTTCCCAAAATCGTCACAATATCGGCGACCTTCACCCCACGCAAGAGATGCGGTAAGATTTGGACATTATTAAAATCAGCCGCCCGAATCTTCCACCGCCAGGGGAATACACTATCGTCACCGATAATAAAGATCCCTAACTCGCCCTTACCGCTCTCGATCCGGACGTAATTTTCGCCCTTGGGAATCTTAAATGTCGGGGCGACCTTTTTACTGATGTACTGATAATCCATCCCATCCCACTCGGATTTTGGCCCCGCAGCCAGACGTTTGGCTTCGAGATTTTCATAGGAGCCGCCAGGTAAAGCCGCAATCGCTTGCCGCAGGATCTTCACCGATTCGCGCATCTCCCGAATCCGCACAAAATACCGTGCCAGACAGTCACCAGCCGTCTCGTACTGGACATCCCAATCAAAGTCGTCATAGCACTCATACTGGTCAACCTTGCGCAGATCCCACTTCACGCCCGAACCGCGCAGCATCGGTCCCGATAAGCCCCAATTAATCGCTTCCTCGCGACCGATGGTGCCGACACCTTCAACCCGCCGGCGGAAGATCGGATTATGGGTAATTAGCTTCTCATACTCATCTACTTTCGGCATAAAGTAGTCGCAGAAATCCAGACACTTATCGATCCAGCCAGAGGGCAAATCTACCGCCACGCCGCCGATCCGAAAATAGTTATTATTGACCATCCGATAGCCAGTCGCCGCTTCCCACAGATCGTAAATCATCTCCCGTTCGCGGAAGATATAAAAGAACGGCGTCTGCGCGCCGACATCCGCCATGAAGGGGCCAAGCCACAGCAAATGGTTGGCAATCCGATTGAGTTCCAGCATAATCACACGAATATGGCTGGCGCGTTTGGGCACCGAAATATTTGCCAATTTTTCAACTGCATTTACCGTCACTGCTTCATTGAACATCCCCGCTGCATAGTCCCAGCGGCTGACGTAGGGCACAAACATAATATTCGTGCGGTTTTCGGCGATTTTTTCCATGCCGCGATGGAGATAGCCGATCACCGGTTCGCAATCAACGACATCTTCACCGTCGAGGGTGACAATCAGCCGCATCACCCCGTGCATCGATGGGTGGTGCGGCCCCATGTTTAGCACCATCGGTTCGGTTCTAGTTTCGAGTTGTGCCATATTCTCTATAAGTTGCCGCGTTCTGAAAAATAAATTATGACTAATGGCGATCGCTTGCCACCGATGGCGGAGTATCGATAGTTACCACGGATTCCCCTCCCCATATTATAAGGGTTTGGCACCGATCGCAGTACAGGGCGAACAGCAGCCGAATTGCCCAATCCACCGACAGGAATGATAACATCACTAATACGGTAGATTTGTTCGTGGAACTAGGAAGGCGATCGGGATGAGCGGATTACAAGCACTAATTTTTGATGTCGATGGTACGCTGGCCGACACCGAGCGCGACGGACATCGGGTTGCATTCAATCAAGCTTTTGCCAATGCTGGCTTGGATTGGGATTGGTCGATCGAGTTATATGGCAAACTCTTGGCTGTCACTGGTGGTAAAGAACGGATGCGTTTTTATCTGAACACCTATCGTCCCGATGTGCGGATGGAGGATGCGAAGATTGCCGATCTCCACAAGGCCAAAAATCAATATTATGCGCAGTTATTGGCACAGGGTGGGATTCCGCTACGTCCCGGCGTGAAACGGCTGTTGACGGCGGCCAGAGCCGCCAATCTGCGGCTGGCGATCTCGACGACGACGACCCCTGAAAATGTGTTCGCACTCTTAGCTAACAATATCGATGCTGATTGGTTTGAAGTCATTGCGGCTGGGGATATCGTCCCCAAGAAGAAACCCGCCTCCGATATCTACGATTATGTGCTCGTACAGATGCAGTTACCAGCAGCGGATTGTCTGGCATTTGAAGATTCGGAAAATGGTCTGATTTCCTCGCTGGCTGCGGGCATCGAGACGATCGTCACAATTAATGATTACACTCAAAATCATCGGTTCGATCGCGCCAAGCTCGTATTATCCGATCTCGGCGAACCTGATCGTCCTTGCCAAATTATCCATGGTGACACCCAAGGATCTACCTATGTCGATCTGCCACTCTTGATGAGATTAATCGATCGTGCTGCCATCAACTAGGACAGCAAGATGCGGGTTGGAGGTCGCTCCATTTTTAAAAACCACCAAAAAAGCTCCAAGTTTTAGCTCGGAGCTTTTTTAGATTGGATCTTCAAACCTAGCTAGTCATTGTTCTTAGCTGTCAACTATCAACTCCTAAGTTGCGTCTATCCAGTCATAGATCCGATCAAGTTGTTCGATCGTCACCAGTCCGTATTGCCATAAAATCATCGGCAATGGCCCTGGGTTGTGCTCTAGTTGCTTGAGACCGATCGCCATCGACGAAGCTGAGATAGCTAAGTCATCTTGTAAGAAGCGAATTAATTTTGTTAAATGGGTAGATGCAATCATGGCCGTACCTCCGGCTAAATATTAAAACGTATTTTCTAAAAAAGCAGAAATCTGCACCGTGTAAGACAACAATTCCGATCGGGAAATTGGTGAGAGTGAAAGATGACAGTGAGACCTTACTTATATCTTCACCAGTCTCGATCTAAATTACACAAAGATTCAAATTGAGATTTAATTGATGATGCAGTCAGTTACAACAATCCAGGTGGAACAATTGGAGCAGAGGTGACTGCGACCGCGATATCGACAGTAGTTTCTAGCTCTAATTGGGTGTAGCTCGCTGAAGATAATGCGGTGGATTTAGTAGTATGGATCTAACAGTTTCAATTGCCAGGGGAGAAAATTTAAAACTGGCAGTAACAAACATTTAATCCTGTTAACGTATATTTGAAATCCGTAGAAACACGGGCTTAAAAAAAAAGCTCGGACGGCGGATCGGTAGATTTGGGTATTCTTATTATTAGCAACGGATTATAACATTGCTGCTGACGTTTAAACTTGAACTTATTGTGATTTCAGCATTTTGGCTGAGTAATTATCAATATTCAAGCGATCGCCGACTTTAATCTTCAGTTCTGCGGCTCTACCACTGCGTAATTCGATAACATTATCGATCGATATTTGTGACTGGGGGCCATAGCCAGGGCAAGATGCTACCTTGCAGGGCTGGATATTTGCACCAATATGTTTAACTACGCCATTAGCCAGAAACACCATGTCTAAGGGAATGAGCGTATTTCTCATCCAAAAACTGACCGGACGTGCAGGGGAAAATACAAACAGCATCCCCCGATTGGCAGCTAAACTCGTGCGATACATCAGCCCCGTAGATTGCTCCTCAGACGTACGTGCCACTTCCAAGAGGATAGTTTGCCCCTGAGCGGTAAATCTAGCAGTTAGGGGCAGTTTTTGGCCTTGCTGAGTCGGTTGGAGATCTGCTCTAGATTGATTGATGGCCGATTTTTGGGGCAGAAATGGCGATGCCGATCGAACGGGTAGGGAGCAACTTAGTAGCAAGATCCCAGCTATCCCAAAAGTTATGCCAAATTTAAGTTGCTGTAGAGTCACGAGATTTTGAGGGAGCGGGGGTGTACGGTTCGAGCATTGAGGATGACAATTCTTTTCGCTCATCTGGACATTGAATTGCTCATCCCACTCCTGGGAGATCGGGACGAGCAATTAAATAATTTTGTTTCCAAATTAATTCAATCACGGATCTTCTGTTGTTGTTAACTAGCCTCTCTACCTAATCCCGCAGCACGTAGCCAACACCACGCACGGTCTGGATCAGTCGTTTGCCGCCATCTTTCTCCAGTTTGAGGCGGAGATAGCGGACGTAGACTTCGATTACATTAGATTCGCCGAGGAAATCATAGCCCCAGACATTTTCCAAAATCTGTTCTCTGGTCAGTTCGGTTTCGGGATGGGACATCAGATAGCGCAACAGTTCAAATTCTTTGACTGTCAATTCGATCGTCCGATCGTTCCGAGATACGCGATGGGTGACAAAATCCAAGACGAGATCGCCAAATCGCAATTGTTCGCCTGGTGTGACATTTGAGTGGAGATATAACCCGATCGTGTGTAAAAATTTGGCTGGATGATAGGGTTTGAGGAAGTAATCATCCGCTCCAGATTCTAAGCATACAATTCGATCGGCGATCGATTCATGAGACATCAGCAGCAAAATCGGTACCATACAACCCAATTCTCTCAGTTGAGGGACTAAGGTGAGGGCGGATTCGCCAGGTAACGCTCGATCGATCGCAATCAATGATGGGTGTAGCTTTTTTGCATGTTCGAGTCCGATGCGAGCATTTTCAGCGATCGCAACTTGATAACCAGCCTCGATCAGATCCAAGCTGATTTTCTGTGCTAGTACCGAATCATTTTCGACGATGATGATAGGGGAGTTTTCTGCCATGAATTAGTGAATAGTGGTGAGTGGATAGTGAATAGTGGTTAGTGAATGAGGTATCGAGATCGATCGATAGTTGGGAAACGCTGAGGATTGACTATTCACAATCCACTATTCACTGATTTCTAAGGTAATTCCACTGATGTCGGTTTCGCAATATGGGGTAATCCCCAGCCGAGTTTTTCGCGCAGAATTTTAAAGTATTCGGGCGGTTGGAGACGGATAAATTTGGCTGGATATTGAGATCGGGCGATGCGGATGCTAAATTCGGGACGGATATAGCAGCCACCGTTGCCATCGACGACCATCACGAGCCGGTTGGGGTTGGCCGAATTGATAACGACGGGTTCGGTGTCGGAGAAGACGAGGGCGCGGGAGGCAAGAGAATGAGGGCAGATTGGCACTAATTGGAGTGCATCGACTCCAGGGGCGACGACGGGACCGCCAGCGCTGAGGGAATAGGCAGTAGAGCCTGTCGGTGTGGAGAGAATAACACCATCAGCAGCAATATCGACAGGTGCGTGTCGGCCAACGGTCACTTCAAAGTGACACATGCTTGTGAGGGGTTCGCGATGGATCACCATCTCATTGAGGCACAAGGCTTCCCACAACAGTGTGTTACTTTCCCAGACCTGGATCGTGAGCATGGCACGTTCTTCGACCTGGTAGTCGCCAGAGATTGCGCGTTCGATCGCTTCTGGTAATTGATTGATATAGGTTTCGGTCAAAAAGCCCATGTGTCCGGTATTGACGGTCAGGAGGGGGATACCGCGCGGTGCTACTTGTCGAAAAGCAGCGAGTACCGTGCCATCGCCCCCCAACACGATCGCAAAGCTCATATCCTCATCAAATCCAGGCGGACACAGTGAGTCGATCGGAATGTGTGAAATTGGCCGATCCGATTGGCAATAGCCTAAGATGCCGCCTTTAGCGGCGGCAGAATGAACTTCCCAACCTTGCGCTGTGAGCTTGTCGTCAATTTCTTGGGCGATCCGACAAGCAACGGGTTTACCCTCATTATAGATTATGCCTACTTTTGGCACGGATGCAGTCCTACTTCAAATTGGCTCTGGATACAGACTTCTAACCATGGAGATCGATCGGTCAAGCGTCCTGACGATGCTCCGAATTTACTGCTGCGCGATCCATTGCTTCACCTTTGGACGTACGCAAGATTGCTGTTGTTAGCTAGATTCTGATTATCGCATATTAGTCACCCACAATCCCTCGATCGTGGGGATCGCTGCGACAGCAACACTCTTTTTTTGATGCTGAATCTTTAGTACATCATTTTTTTCTTCTTCTGTTTCGCCGCTTGCACTTCTTTTTGCTTGTTCTTTTCGTAGTCTAGTTCCTTGAGTTTGCGGAGAATCCGGCTGAAATATTCTTGGAGATAAGCTTCCAGGGTCCCGATTTCTTTCGGTTCGATCCCAAATATTTGGTAGACTTCCTGCATGTCAGCCGCTAGCGGCTTACCAGTTGCTAATACTTCGGTAAAGGCTAATCGATCAGCAGAGTTCCAGCTCCACTCAAAGAACCGCAATGTCTGTCTGAGCACTCGAATCAGACTGATCGGCACATTAGTCGTTTTAGCTTCTTTGCCGGATTGCAGTTCGCAGTAATTGATGATTTCGCGACCGTTCCAGGCGCGATTGCCGACGATCGGAAAGCTCCGCTTGCTAGTTTCTGGTACTGAAAGTGCTTTGATGGCAAATTTGGCAACATCTTGAGTATCCATGTAAGCGATCGGGGAAGATTCACCAGTCATCCACACTGGCTGCCCCTCTAGTGTCGGGATGGCAAATTGACCGATCACTCCTTGCATGAATCCCGCTGGACGCAGAATCGTATAATTTAGACCAGATTCCGCTAAAAATAGCTCGGTACACCGTTTGATTTCCATCAACGGGACGTTGGGATAATTCTCGGCTCCGAGAATCGAGAAGAAGATAAATCGCTCAATTTTAGCTTCAACAGCAGCTTGAATCAGCGCGACTTGACCATCCCAGTCAACTGTTTTGATACTGAGTGCATCCGTCGCTCTAGCAGTAGCGGCGTCAATTATTGCCGTTACGCCTACTAACGCAGGTGTCAAGGTATTAGGATCGCAGAGATTCCCGATGACTAATTCGGCTCCCCATTCTTTGAGGAAGGCGGCTCGGCGCGCACTTCGCACCAAACAGCGGACTTGGTAGCCCTCATCCAGGGCGCGGCGTGCGATCTGTCTACCCAAGGTACCTGTGGCACCAACGATTAATAATGTCATTTATAAAGAATAATTAAAAATTATTAAAGCTATTCTTTAAAATATTAGCAGAAATATCTCATGTTTGTTAATAAAAATTCACACAAGGAGTGGGAGCGGGGAGTTAGGGGGTTAAGCTTACCCCCTTAACCCATCGGGGGTTATTCTTCTTCTGGTCCTTGAATCTTGAGAAACAAGAATCCGAGGCTCAAACCCACTAAAATCAAGCTTGAGGACAAAATTGCGGCATTAAAAATCTCACCAGCCATGATGGAAGTACTCCTTAGTATTTATTAAATAACAGTTTTATGGTGCCCGCGACTACGGGGATCGCCTCATGTATCGTAACAGTATATTGGAAGTAAGCGATCGCCTGATGGAGACCCGATCGATCCCTTGCTAAAATCATCAAAATTGTCAGCAGTCCAACCATGAGTAGCGATTTTTTATTACCAGTAGGCGATCGATATCAGTTGCGATCGATTCAGATTGCTGATGCCGAAGAGCTATTTGCACTGACTGATGCAAATCGGAGTTACTTACGTCAATGGCTGCCGTGGCTGGATGTTGTTACTCAGGTCGAACACACGCGGGACTTTATTGCCAGAGAAATGCAGCAATTTGCCGAGCAGAAAGGGTTGGCAGCGGCTATTTATGATGGCGGCAGGATTATTGGCATGGTTGGCTTTAATCGCCTTGAGCAACAAGATCGAATTGGCTATATTGGCTATTGGTTAGCCCAATCTGATCGCGGTAAGGGAATTATGACCGAAGCTTGCCGCAGTTTAATTAATTATGGCTTTACTAAGCTTAAGCTCAACCGAGTTGTAATTACTTGTGCTACAGAAAATCACCGCAGTCGCGCGATTCCGCTTCGACTTGGTTTTACCAAAGAGGGCGTTATTCGCGATGCCGAATGGCTCTACCACGAATTTGTAGAGCATGATATCTACGCTCTGGCTGCTGAAGACTGGCAAAAATCGGCGACTCTCTCTCAGAGAGGCTACCCCAACGCATTACTTAGTAATAAATCATGCAGCAACCCAGACTAGTCATTACATTAGGCGATCCAGCGGGTATCGGTACCGAAGTTATCCTCAAAGCGTTGAGCGATCGATCTTTGGTAACTGACAATCTCACCCTCATTGGCAATCGCGACTTATTAATCGATCGCTATCGGTACTTGCGCCAGCAGATCCCGGCCACGATCGAATTAGCCAATCCAGAGTTGCTAAATATTATCGATGTGCCCTTGGCTCCAGCAATTCGTGATGGCATCGAGATCGGGAAGGGGAATGCTACGAGTGGGGCAGCGAGTTTTACCTATTTAGATCTGGCGATTGATCGGACATTGGCAGGGCAGTTTGACGCGATCGTCACCGCACCCATCGCCAAATCGGCTTGGCTAGCAGCGGGACATCATTTTCCAGGTCAAACCGAATTACTCGCGTCCAAGGCGAAGCTAGACCGCTTTGGGATGTTATTTGTTGGTGTTTCTCCCCATACTGGTTGGACATTGAGAGCATTGTTAGCGACGACGCATATTCCCCTCGCACAGGTATCGCAGACGCTGCACCCAGCATTGCTCAGTCTCAAATTGGGGTTGTTGGTAGAGTGTTTGCGGGAGGATTTTGGCTTGGAGTCGGGGACGATCGCGATCGCAGGGCTAAATCCCCACAGTGGTGAAGGGGGGCAATTGGGACGAGAAGAGGTGGATTGGCTCGATAGTTGGTTGGCACAGGAACGCCAGATTTATCCAGAGTACAAATTGCTCGGACTCTTGCCACCAGATACGATGTGGGTCAAACCTGGACAAGCTTGGTTTGGCACTCATGCCCAGCCCCAAGCAGCCGATGCTTATTTAGCTCTCTATCACGATCAGGGCTTAATTCCGGTGAAATTGATGGCTTTCGATCGAGCGATTAATATGACTATTGGGTTGCCATTCGTGCGGACTTCACCAGATCATGGGACTGCATTTGATATTGCTAGATTGGGGATTGCTGATGCCACTAGTATGAGTGCGGCGATCGATCTAGCAGCTAAATTAGTTACGGCTCGCGATCTTCGCAAAATCGCCAATCCCGCTCTGTAGAAGATGAACTGCGATGGGTCGATCTTCGTCGATCAATTAATTCCGACAAATCATAGTTCCGACGCCGGAAGATCGATCGATTATGAGAGTTTCCCTTCGATTTGGGCATTGAAGCCGTAGATTTCGCGGGAGCCAGCTAGCGCGACTAGTTGGACTTGTTTTTCATCTCCTGGCTCGAATCTGACAGCGGTACCTGCGGGAATGTCTAGCCGCATTCCCTTTGTCGGTACTCTGTCAAATCTCAATGCAGCATTAACTTCATAGAAGTGATAGTGAGAGCCGATTTGAATCGGTCGATCGCCT
>NZ_JANNDR010000575.1:0-13026 GCF_031378165.1 Chamaesiphon sp. OTE_75_metabat_556 | reverse complement strand
TTAGAAGATTTACGTATTCCTGTTGCTTATCTCAAGACCTTCCAAGGTCCTCCTCACGGGATTACCGTCGAGCGCGATAAATTAAATAAATATGGTCGTCCGTTACTCGGTTGTACGATCAAACCGAAACTCGGTCTGTCTGCTAAAAACTATGGTCGGGCAGTTTACGAAGTTCTTCGTGGTGGTCTAGACTTCACGAAAGATGACGAGAACATCAACTCCCAACCCTTCATGCGGTGGAGAGATCGGTTCTTGTTCGTACAAGAAGCTATCGAAAAAGCTCAAGCGGAAACTGGCGAAATCAAAGGTCACTACCTCAACGTGACTGCGCCTACCAACGAGCAAATGATGGAACGTGCGATGTTCGCCAAAGAAATTGGCACTCCGATCATCATGCATGACTTCTTGACTGGTGGTTTTACTGCCAACACTTCCTTGGCGAAGTGGTGTCAAGCTAATGGCGTCCTTCTGCACATTCACCGCGCAATGCACGCAGTAATCGATCGTCAAAAAAATCACGGTATTCACTTCCGCGTGCTCGCGAAATGCTTGCGGATGTCCGGTGGGGATCACCTGCACTCCGGTACTGTTGTAGGTAAACTTGAAGGCGAAAAAGGCATCACCATGGGTTTTGTTGACCTGATGCGTGAAAACTACATCGAAGAAGATCGCTCGCGCGGTATTTTCTTCACTCAAGATTGGGCTTCGATGCCTGGTGTTATGCCTGTTGCTTCTGGTGGTATCCACGTTTGGCACATGCCCGCACTAGTCGAAATCTTCGGCGATGACTCTTGCCTCCAATTTGGTGGTGGTACTGCTGGACACCCATGGGGTAATGCTCCTGGTGCAATGGCCAACCGTGTCGCTCTCGAAGCTTGTATTCAAGCGCGGAACGAAGGTCGTAACCTCATGCGTGAAGGTGGCGACATCCTCCGTGAAGCTGGTAAATGGTCTCCTGAGCTGGCTGTTGCCCTCGAACTCTGGAAAGAGATCAAGTTTGAATTTGAAGCAATGGATACTCTGTAAAATTAGTGGATAGTGAATAGTGGATAGTGGATAGTAATCAATACTTACTCATAAATCCCTATTCATACTTCACTAATTTCGGTAATGGATCGCAAACAAGTTGCCAAAGCTACGACCAAAGTTATCTCTAGCTACTTGACTTATCAAGCAGTGCAGACTGTTTTGGCTCAATTGACCGAGACAAATCCGCCGTTAGCACTGTGGTTACGCAGTTTTTCCGGTCGGAAAATTGTTCAAGATGGTGAAGTCTATTTGCTCGCACTCCTGGCTGAAAGCCAGGAGTTGGCCTTCCGGATCATGACGGTGAGAAAGCAATTAGTCGAAGACATTATGGACGATTTACCAGAGATGGTGTTTTATGAGATCGAGCACCAGAACTCTCAGCATCGCAAGCAACAGCTAGAGAAGCTATCGCAGCTATCCATTACCGAACCAAACAGCCATTTAGAATCATCATCCGAGCAACTTTAGTTGCAAAGATCCATCATTATCTCAACTATATTTAGCCGTAGAGCAAGACCAAATGCAAACCTTACCTTACGCCCGTCGCTTCGAGACATTTTCCTACTTGCCCCCTTTGAGCGATGCTCAAATCGCCAAGCAACTTCAGTACATGCTCGACCAAGGTTATATTCCTGGTGTTGAATTCAGCCAAGAATCCGAGCCTACCCAGCACTACTGGACACTCTGGAAGTTGCCTTTATTCAATGCTACTACTACTAACGAAATCTTAGCTGAAGTGCGCGCTTGCCGTAGTGAATACGGTCATTGCTTCGTGCGGGTTGTTGGTTTTGATAACATCAAACAGTGCCAAGTATTGAGCTTCATCGTTCACAAACCATAGTCGGAAAAGTGAGCTAGTTATAGTTCTAATATTATTGGAACTAATATTTATTAAGAGCGCAGGGTTAACTCCCTCCGCTCTTTTTTTGTGGCTTTTGGAACGAAACAATTCAAGATCTATGTGATGTTGGTTTCCATAATGCGATCGAACTCAATCGTCTCGCAGGTAGTTAGTCTCAAGGGATTGTCAACACGTTATGTATAGCGAGGGTATAGTATTTGCAGAGCCAGTGAGTTACAATGTACCGAATATCTGTTACCACCAGTAATCCGCAACCTTCGATCGACGAGCTGTTGAGATTCTATATATTCGATCGAAGCATAAGCAGTTGCACCTCAAAGATCGGCAGTCTTCTAATCTTTATTCACCGCAACCCACATGAAAAAATCCTTAATTATTGGCGGATTGATTCTTGCGTCTAGCTTATTTCCAGTGCGAGCGGTCGCGGCAACTTTCAGTCAAATAGTAGTCTACGGAGATAGTCTTTCCGATTTAGGGCGAGCAGCAACAGCAACGAGTGGTCTCCCTGCACAATTCAAATTTCCAGCTTACACAAATGGAAATGGCAGGTTTTCTAATGGCTCAATTTGGGTTGAATATTTAGCAGACTAATTAGGGATAACTACTAATCCCAATACTAATTTTGCGATCGGTGGTGCCACCACTAGCTCGGTGAATATCGGCCAAAGTTTGTCTCCTAGCTTCATTGGTATCCAGACCCAAGTAGATAATAATTCGATTAGTGACCCCAATGCGCTGTATGTCATTTGGGGTGGAGCCAATGATTATTTGGGTGGTGTAACGACAGATCCCAACATCCCAGTCGGAAATTTGACTAATGAAATCGCGACTTTAATTAGCAACAACGCTAAAAATATTTTGGTTGTCAACCTCCCAAATCTGGGCGAACTGCCCAGTACTCGAAATACAGCTAATCCTTCTGGTCTAAATACCTTAACCCAATTCCACAATGCTGGTCTAGCAGCAAGTATTAATAATTTAAGTACCACCAATTCTAGTGTTAATTTGAAGTTATTAGATGTGAATTCTCTGTTTAACCAGGCGATTGTCAATCCTAGCAGTCTTGGCTTGAATAATGTCACAGATGGATGCTTATTAGTGGGTTGTACGGCTCCCGATAACTATCTGTTTTGGGATGATATTCATCCAACAACCGCTACACATCAGCTAATTGGCAATTTGGCATTTCAAACCGTATCACCTACGGCTGTCCCCGAACCAACCACGGTCATCGGTTCACTAATGGCTGGTGGCTCTATCGTTATGCTTAAGCGCAAACTAAAATCATCCAAGTTAAAAGCCAACCAATTAGTAAAGGCTACATGAGCAATATCCAATTACAGAAAGTAGGGGTAATTCATGAATTACCCCTACTTTCTTTGTCGATTGATAGCTTGTCGATCGCCATCGACAAGGCAGTGAGGATGATCAAACTAGTGTTGCTACAAATCAGTATTTTTATGAATAATTAAACTACTTGTAAACCGCACCCATATAGTTAGCCCAGACTTGAGCAGCTTGCGCGCTGCTGCCCTTGGTCGGTGAATTATCATCATTACCCAACCAGACGCCCGTGGTGACATTTTTATTCGGAATAAAGCCGATAAACCAGAGATCGACATTATCATTGGTCGTGCCAGTTTTGCCAACTTCGCCCAACCCGATCGCCGCATTTTTGCCAGTACCATTGGTGACAACTCCCCGCATCATGGCTGTCAGGGTATCGGCACTCCCCGCAGACAAAACTCGTTTCGACTGGGGGTCTTGGGTGGCATCGTACATCACGCGACACTTGTTGACTTGTTTGAGACTGCAATTACTCGTATCATAGACGCGCTTGATGACGCGGGGGCGGTGCCAGATGCCGCGATCGGCAACGGCATTATACGCGCCAGTCATTTCGAGCATATTCATCACACTCTGACCTAAAATGAGGGCGGGTACTTCGTCCTGTGGGGATTTGATGCCCATTTTTTTGGCAGTTTCCATCACCTTGGGCAAGCCAATGTCTCTAGCGACGCGCAGGGCAATCGGATTTTCGGAGAGAGTGAACCCTGTATACATATTGGTGGCTCCCGACGCGCCATGATTGCAACCCGGAAAGGTTCTACCCCCCCAAGCGAGTGGGTCGCAGGAATAGGTCTTTCCCGGCGAGATGCCGCCCTCGATCGCGGCTGCATACCCAAATAGCTTAAATGTCGATCCGGGCTGGCGTTGGGCAGCTACGGCACGGTTGAATTGACTGGCTTGATAATTGACACCACCAACCATCGCTTTGACAATGCCGGTATTACGATCGAGCGTGACGATCCCACCTTGGGAAAATCGATAGTTACTGCCAGCCGCCACCACATTTTGGCGGAGGGCGGTTTCGGCTTTGGCTTGCATGTTGAGATCTACACCCGTCTCGATCGCAAAATTGCCTTCTTTGGCAGTCTCCACTCCCAAAATCTCTTGGAGTTCCTCAAAGACATAGGTATAGAGATAGGGAGCCTTGGTATTACTAGTCGGCGTGCAAGCTTCCTGGCGATAATTGAGGGTCGATCTGCGGGCTTCTCTAGCTTCAGTTTGGGTAATCATGCCAGTTTCGAGCATTCTGGTCAGGACTAAATTCCGCCGTTCGATCGCTTTAGTGCCTTTGCGTCCCTGTTTATCTTCGATGCAGGGGTTGAACATATTTGGCCCTGGTAAAATGCCGACCAACATGGCCGATTCGGGCAGAGTTAGATCGCGAGCGGATTTGCCTAGATAGTGTTGGGCGGCATCCTCAAAGCCGTGGGCGTCATCGCCCAAGAAGACGCGATTGAGATAGGTGAGTAAAATTTTGTCTTTACTATAGGTGGCTTCCAATTTGAGCGCGACCACAGCTTCGCGTATTTTGCGCGGTAAATTGTCCTCGCTACCGACATACGATCGAAACAGACTCCGTGCGACTTGCTGGGTGAGCGTACTCGCACCTTGAGTCAGTTTCCCTTTTTGGCGGGAGACGACCAGCGCGCGCCCGACGCCCCAAGGATCGACACCAAAATGCCAATAAAAGCGACTATCTTCGGAGGCAATTAGGGCTTTGGGGAGGTAGGGCGAGAAATCGGTCAGTGTGGCGAGATCTCTATGTGCGCCGACTTTGGGCGGACGCAGCGGTTCTTCCATCCCTTCGGCATAGACCATGACGGGGCCATTGGCATCTGGTAAGGGGTTAACATTAATTTTGGTGGATTCAGCGATGATCGCCAATAGTAATAGGCTCAAGATCCCACCCGTGCCATACAAGCCATACCGAAATACGCGCATGTATGTCGGCGGCGGATCGAGATAGGTAATTTTGACTGCGGCTTTGAGTTCTGGAGGGCCGAGAGTGAAGGTATCGCCATTTCTGAGGGTAATTCGATCGACTCTTTTTTTGCCGCGATAAATTCCGTTGGTCGAACCTTCATCTTTGAGCAGAAAGCTGTTACTTTTGGTGCGATCGCGTTTTAAAGATAGGTGAACTTGACTGACGACCTCATTGCGCACGACGATATCGCAAGATTGCGAACTGCGTCCCAACACATATTTTTCCCCTAGCAGTGGGAAGACATCCGGCTGTGGGGCATCGGCATCTTGGACTAGTAGTTTGGAGACTCTGGCATTGGGTTTGAGTGCCAATCGGGTAAAGTTAACCTTCGTCCGATTGATGACTTGAGTAAGTTGAGCCAGAAGTGTCTTTTTGGGCGGCTGAGAAGACATTGAGGGGCTTGGGGGTAGGGATCGATCGGGTCATGTCACATCTTTATTCTAGCCCACGCAGCCCATTGTCCGATCGCCTAAAAATCAGGAGGATTACTGGTAAATCCTCCTGAAATCTCGATGTAAATGTGCTCGGTCAGCGATCGAATCGACCGCTACCAAGCAGAAAGTTTACGTTGGTGTAGTAACTTTTGCCGTACTTTGAGTGCCATTTTTTTCATTAGTCCCAGGGCGTGGTTGAATCACGCCAAATCCGCCATGATTGCGTCGATAAACGACATTTACTTCGCCCGTTTCGGCACTCCGATACATATAAAAATCATGATCGACTAATTGCAATTGTGCGAGTGCTTCCTCGATCGTCAAAGCTGCCATTGCAAAGTATTTTGTGCGCACGACTTCGGCTGGTAATGTTGCCGATCGATTGTCGGTGAGATTATAGTCTAATAACTCTAAATCTAATTCTTCACCTAGATCTTTCCCTAGATCCGTTCGCTCTTTTTTAGTGAAATTGCGTTCTTTATACTTCCGTAATTTGCGAGAAATTTTATCAGCAACCAAGTCGATGCTTGCATACAGATGTTCGCTGGCTTCTTCTGCCCGAATCACTGCACCATTGGCATAAATTGTCACTTCAGCTACCTGTGCTGCGGCAATCCGGGGATTTTTGGCAACTGATAGATTGATATCGATTCCGGTGGTGATGTGTTCAAAATGGCTCACTGCCTTTTCGATCTTTTGATTCACATAATCGCGGATGGCATCGGTAATTTCGATGTTCTTACTCTGGAGCACAAGCTTCATAAGCATCTCCCACTATTTAGATTTGATTTTAAGGTTGAGATCTGTAGAAAAGTTGTAGAAGCGATCGCTTCCGCTGTAGCGAATTTTACTCACTGAATTGACTAAGTTGCTGAAGACTGCGTCCGATCGCTTGCAGTCAAATTTAGTCAATGATTATCCACTCAAGGGATAATATAAGAACCTCACCTTATTTGCAAATATTTTGTGACTAACTATACATTAGCATCTTATTTCCTGGCCGGCACATTAATTCGATCTCCTGGTTAAAATACTTTGCATTTTGTGATATTCAGTTACATCTCGCAGAATATCTCATCTCCTTTACAATTATTGTTAGATAACACACCGTTTAGGGGGTAGGGGTAGGCTTTAGGTTTTAGGCTTTAGGCTTTAGGTTTTGGAGCTGCGTTCTTGAGTTTTTTATCCCCTATCCCCTATCCCCTATCCCCTATCCCCTATCCCCTATCCCCTATCCCCTATCCCCTATGACAATGATCCGCGTACCCGCCACCACTGCCAATTTAGGTGCGGGATTTGACTGTATTGGTGCCGCCTTGAGTTTATACAACGAGTTTACCTTCACCCCGATCGATACGGAAACCTTAGTTATTGCGGTACAGGGACTAGAAGCAGCCAGAGTCAATACCGATGCTAGCAATCTCGCCTATCAAGCTTTTCTCAAGTTGTATAGTCGGATCGACCTGACACCACCAGTAATTCAACTAGAAATAAAGCTCGGCGTCCCACTCGCAAGAGGACTGGGCAGTTCGGCAACAGCGATCGTCGGTGGCTTACTCGGTGCCAATACTTTAGCGGGAAATCCGCTCTCCGAGTGGGAAGTAATGCAACTCGCGATCGAAATGGAAGGACATCCCGATAATGTGGTACCCGCCCTAATTGGGGGTTGCCAGCTAGCGGCAACCGCCGCGACTGGTTGGGCGATCGCCGATATTCCCTGGCATAATATGATCGTGCCAGTGGTGGCCATTCCCAATTTTGAGCTATCGACAGCCGAAGCGCGCAGTGTGCTGCCGAATGAATATAGCCGCGCCGATGCGATTTTTAATACGGCACATTTGGGCTTAATGATACGCGGACTGGAGACGGGCAATCCTGAATGGTTAGCTGCCGCATTAACCGATCGCATCCATCAACCTTACCGTCAAAAACTAATTCCTGGCTATCCTGACGTAGAGCAAGCTGTAATCGCCGCTGGGGGCTATGGGATGGTAATTAGTGGTGCGGGGCCGACTTTACTTGCTTTAAGTAGCTCAGACAGAGCTGAAGCCGTAGCTACGGCAATGACCGAAGCTTGGGAACAGCAGCATATTCGAGTGGAAGCTCGATCGCTAGCAATAGATCTGTCTGGGGCAACAATTAGCCATACCAAATTGTAGGGTGGACGATCGCGCAAGCGTAGAGCACCAGCTATGAAGTGGCGATTGACAATACCTCTGATGACTTTTCCGTTTTCCGCGATTGTATGATAAATTGAGGAATATGAGATAATTATGAGAGAGTAGTTGTGAAGCATAAATTGAGTGGCGATCGAGACTCTCTTGCCTGGAAAAGTTGTCAAGCTGGTGCGATCGCACTGCTGTTAGGTTTGTCGCTCAATGGGTGCGTTGGTGCTAACCAACAAAGTCAATTACCATCCAATCCTACCCCGACTAACGCTGCTCGATCGGATAAAAAAGTTGTGCTAGCGACATTTACGGTACTAGCAGACATGGCGCGGAATGTTGCTGGCGACAAAGTAATCGTCGAATCAATTACCAAGCCAGGGGCGGAAATACATGGCTATCAAGTCACCCCTAGCGATTTGGAACGGGGACAGACAGCTAATCTAATTTTGGAAAATGGCTTAAATCTAGAACGCTGGGCCGATCGATTTTACAACAGCTTGCCCAAAGTGCCCCATATTACCTTGAGTGACGGCTTTCAACCTGTCAGTATTGGGGATGGCAATTACCAAGGTAAACCAAATCCTCATGCGTGGATGTCACCACAAAATGCGCTCATCTACGTCGAAAATATTCGGAAAGCACTAGTGAAGCTCGATCCACCGAATACAGCTACGTATGCTGCTAATGCCAAAGCATACAGCGCAAAAATTCAAGCGATCGATCTCCAGCTCAAAACAGCGATCTCAGCCATTCCACCTGACAAACGCTACATCGTCAGTTGTGAGGGTGCATTTTCCTATATTGCTCGTGATTATGGACTCAAAGAAGTCTATCTCTGGGCTGTGAATGCCGAACAACAAGCCACGCCAAAACAAGTCGAGAAAGTAATTAATACCGTTAAGGAAAACCAGATTCCGGCGATATTTTGCGAAAGCACTGTTAATAACAAAGCCCAACTTCAGGTAGCCAAAGAAACGGGCGCAAAATTTGGTGGAGTCTTTTATGTGGATTCTTTATCTCCTGCTAATGGTCCGGCATCAACCTATCTCAAACTGCTGGAATACAATGTCAACACCTTAATTAAGGGATTGCAAAATAAGTAAGAAGTGATGAGTGAAATTAGTATCGATATTAAAAATGTCACAGTTGCGTATCATGGTAAGGTGGCTCTGAGTGACGCTTCATTGCAACTCCAGTCGGGTACGATTTGTGGATTGGTGGGGATGAATGGTGCTGGAAAATCGACTTTGTTTAAAGCGATTATGGGATTTGTCAAACCCGCCCACGGTCGAATTTTAATTAATGGATTACCGATTCGTCAGGTTCAGAAACAGAATATAGTTGCCTATGTGCCGCAGTCAGAAGAAGTAGATTGGAATTTTCCAGTGAGTGTCCATGATGTGGTGATGATGGGACGCTATGGCTATATGAATCTGCTACGAATCCCGAAACAACACGATCAAAATGTAGTCAGAGAAAGTCTCGAACGAGTAGAAATGTGGCAACTGCAAGATCGCCAAATTGGTGAACTATCAGGGGGACAAAAAAAACGGACTTTCTTTGCTAGAGCATTAGCGCAACAAAGTACAGTTCTGTTATTAGATGAACCATTTGCCGGCGTCGATATCAAAACTGAAAAGATGATGATAAACCTATTGATGGAACTTCGCCAGAAGGGTTATACGATTTTAATTTCCACCCACGATCTGGCCTCGATTAAAACATTTTGCGATCGGGTGATATTGATTAACCGGACAATTTTGGCGTATGGTAAGACCTCGGAAGTATTCACCGAGGAAAATTTATCTCGCACCTTTGGCGGTTCGATTGGTGATTTGTCGCTGGCAAAGAGTCTTTTGGCTCATGAAGATAAAGACATGTATTGAGTTTTTCAATTTATTTAAGATCGAGAATAATAATGGATTTAATTCAGTGGTTTACTGCGCCTTTACAGCATGAGTTTATGGTAAAGGCGATTTTGGTTAGTGCATTAGTAGGAGTCGTTTGTGCGGCTCTGTCTTGCTATATGACATTGAAAGGATGGGCATTGATGGGCGATGCTGTCTCTCATGCGGTGATGCCAGGAGTAGTTATTGCTTATATCCTCAATATTCCGCTAGCCGTTGGTGCATTTGTCTTTGGAGTTGGTTCGGTAATTGCGATCGGATATGTCAAGGCAAAAACTCGGATCAAAGAGGATACTGTGATCGGGCTAGTATTTACAGGCTTTTTTGCACTGGGTTTGGTATTGATTTCCAAGGTCAAAAGTGAGATCGATCTCACCCATATTTTATTTGGTAATGTCCTCGGTATTTCTGATGCAGATATTATTCAAACTGTAATTATCAGCGTCATCACATTAGGGACGCTAGCAATCTTACGCAGAGATTTAATTCTATTTTGCTTTGATTCGACTCACGCTCGATCGATCGGATTGAATATTACTTTTCTCTACTACGTTTTACTATCTTTACTTTCCCTAACTGCCGTTGCTGGACTGCAAACTGTCGGGATTATTTTAGTAGTAGCAATGCTAGTAACTCCAGGTGCAACGGCATATCTATTGAGCGATAACTTCGATCGGATGACGCTGATTGCGATGGCAAGTGGGGTATTTTCTAGTGTGATGGGCACCTATATTAGCTATCATATCGATGGTTCAACTGGCGGCTGTATTGTAGTTGTGCAAACCTTACTATTTATCACCGCAATGATTTTTGCTCCCAAACATGGCTTAATCGCCAAGGCACGAGATGAGAAATCGATCGAGCGGTGAAGTTGGCAATCTAGTCCGATCGCACTCCCCGAACGTAGCCCAGAAGCGCAAAAACCGCTAAGATCGAAGCTAGCGACGTTCTCATCCAGAGGCTGCGCCAAAGATTACTCGGACAAAACATAGAGAACATGCGTTTAATTTTGATGACTGGGAAAGGTGGTGTGGGTAAAACCTCAGTTGCGGCGGCGACGGGGTTGCGGTGTGCCGAACTCGGTTATCGGACGCTGGTACTGAGTACCGATCCCGCGCATTCTCTGGCTGATAGCTTTGACATGGAGATGGGACACGATCCGCGCGAAGTGCGTCCGAACCTCTGGGGCGCGGAACTAGATGCACTCAAAGAATTAGAAGGTAACTGGGGCGCAGTCAAACGGTATATCACCCAAGTTTTGCAAGCGCGGGGCATGGAAGGCGTGCAAGCGGAAGAATTGGCGATTTTGCCAGGGATGGATGAAATCTTTGGGCTGGTACGGATGAAGCGGCACTATGATGAAGGGATCTATGATGTCTTGATTATCGACTCGGCACCGACCGGAACTGCCCTGAGATTGCTGAGTTTGCCCGAAGTTGGCGGCTGGTATATGCGGAAGTTTTATAAGCCCTTACAGGCGGTTTCCGTCGCGCTCAGGCCATTGGTGGAGCCGTTCTTTAAACCGATCGCCGGGTTCTCATTGCCGAATAAAGAAGTAATGGATGCGCCGTATGAATTTTACGAGCAAATCGAAGCGTTGCAGAAGATCTTGATGGATAATACCGTCTCTTCGGTGCGGCTAGTGACGAACCCAGAGAAGATGGTGATCAAGGAGTCACTGCGCGCTCATGCTTATCTGAGCTTGTACAACGTCTCGACAGATTTGATTATTGCCAATCGGATCATTCCGGCTACTGTCACCGATCCCTTCTTCAAAACCTGGAAGGAAAATCAAGAGAAATATCGCCAGCAAATTCACGAGAATTTTCACCCGCTGCCGGTGAAGGAAGTGCCGCTGTACACCGAGGAATTGTGTGGACTCGAAGCACTCGATCGATTGAAGGAAACTCTCTATGGTGACGAAGATCCCAGCAAGGTTTACTATCAAGAAACCACCCTCCGCGTCGTTCAAGAAGGTAACAGTTTATACAGTCTAGAATTGTATCTGCCAGGGATTGCCAAAGACCAAATTCAACTCAATAAAACTGGGGATGAATTGAATATCCGCATCGGCAATCATCGTCGGAATATGGTGCTACCGCAGGCTCTCGCCGCGCTGCAACCCACTGGCGCAAAGATGGATGAGGATTATCTCAAGATTAAGTTTGCTTAGTGATATTTCGATCGAAATTCGATCGCCGAGGATCGTCTCCCACACTCACAAAAGCGATCGCACCATCCCTTAAGTTAGCTAAAGTTTGGCTACAAATCTTAATATCGATCGCTTAAGTGGGTAATATAGAGACATAGCGTGGGGATCGCGATCCCCGCCAAAAAAACTGAGTGTAAAATCGGTGGAGGTAACCTTAATGTCCCAACTCATATACTCCCGTCTATTAGCAACGGCGATCGGCATCATTTGTGCGAATGCGATCGCGATGAATTCTGCGCTGGCGGGGGAATTGGTCAGCATTATCGATCAATCCCCAGCCAAGTACGGCAGAGGACTAGCAATCGGGCTTCAACCGATTATTCCGAGTAAAGTCTCCCGATCTCCCCGCATCGATCGTAGGATGGCGATCGGGCTTCAGCCGATTATCCCTGACAAAGTCTCTCAAAACTCAACCGATTCAGCGATCGCTGCCAATAATAAACAGCAGCTTGGTTTAGGTATATCTGCCAAAGTCGGTACGTTAGGCATCGGGGTAGATGTCAGCAAATCATTAACACCCCAACTTAACGGCCGCTTGGGCGTAAACTTTGGGAATGTCGGCCTCAATCGCACCGATAGCGGCATTAATTATGATGCCCAGTTAAAATTGAGCAGCGTGCAACTATTTGGTGACTACTATCCATTTGGCAGTAGTGGCTTCCGCGTCACCGGCGGCTTAGTCGCTCAAAATAATCGCGTCGCCGTGACGAGCCAACCGAGTAGCAATGGTACTTATACGATCGCGGGCAATCAGTATGCAGCCAGCAGTGTTGGCACGCTCAATGGTGAGTATGCGTATGGTAACTCGATCGCGCCGTATCTCGGTATCGGGATTGGTAAATCGACTAATGAAGGTTTGGGCTTTAATGCCGATCTGGGTGTAATGTTTACTGGTTCTCCCAAAGTCTCTTTGACTGCTAGCAATCCTACTTTTAATAACAACGCCACGACCCGCGCCCAAATCGATAGTCAAGCTCGTCAAACCGAAAACGATCTGCGGGGATTTAATGTTTATCCCGTACTGTCAGTCGGAGTTTCTTACGGCTTTTAGGTATTGATGAGATCGGAATCGATCGATCG
>NZ_JANNDR010000561.1:0-3714 GCF_031378165.1 Chamaesiphon sp. OTE_75_metabat_556 | reverse complement strand
GTGCTACGCCGATTCAAGCGAGAAGTCTCCAAAGCGGGGATTTTTCCTGATATGCGGAAACACCGACACTTTGAAACTCCAATTGAGAAGCGCAAGCGCAAAGCAATCGCTCGACACAGACAGAATAAGCGTCGGTTCCGGACTTAATCTATCTGTTGTCTAAAATATTTAAACCTATTAATCTGTTCGCAGAGTCCTAATAACTCGATCGGGCAGATTTTTAGTATAAATGTATTGTTAACCTAAGAGAATGTGCCAACTAGCGATTTGCAAAGCCAAATCCGCAGCTAGATGACTCAGATAACTAGGCAACAGCGAGTTATAGATCTTCGCACATCTAGCCCATAATACGCCCGCGACAAACACCGCGATCGAGCCGATAACTACCAATCGCCAATCGTCACAATAAGCAGCCAGCAAAATAATGTGGTGCAGCGTAAAAAATCCCGCCGAAATCCAAACTGCGCGTGTCTGCGTCCATAATCTGGCGCAGTGGCGAAAGACAAACCACCGCCACACGTATTCTTCAATTAGTGAATTAACTAGAGTCTGAAAAGTCCCAAAGCCAAATACCATCAGCGGAATATTCATCCCCATTTGGTTGACTCTAGCTCTAATATCAGGAATATTTAACCGATATCTGCCCACCAACCAATAACTGCCCAAAATCGACCCAAACATCAACACGCCGAGCAAGATGCCAACAATCGCGCCATCGAGTGATAATTTCCATCTGAGCGGCTGTCGCTCTATCGATATCTGCCATAGCAACGGGAAGATTAGCATCCAGATTCCACAACAAATCGCGATTCCTTGCCCAATTGCCCCAGGCGCAATAACTGTCGAACAGAGCGCGCCAATACTCGTGATGGGAACGATCAATAACAATGCGAGGATCGAGCGATTGCGGTTGAGTCGATCGATATCTTGAGTCGATTTCATAGATTAAATTAAGAATGGGAAGATGTTCTTAACTTAATTCCTAAACTGAGTTAGTTGGCGATCGATCGGACAGTTATTCGATCGTCCATCTTCCCATTCTCTAGCACCGAGTTGACTCGATGTCTATGTATTGCTGCTGAAATTACCAACTCTCAGCTCGGTTCGATCAGTCCTACTGCCAGTGAGATCAAACTGAGGCAATTGCCACCTGAAGCGGATTGCCAGTCAGAATTGTCTTCAAAATTGCCGTAATTCACATGAGGGAGCAGAGTGAATGGACGCTTGCGCGTCCACTAATGACTATTTGAGGTTAGCCGCTGCGAAATCCCAATTTACCAAGCTATCTAGGTAAGTACTGATAAAATCTGGGCGACGATTTTGGAAATCGAGGTAGTAGGCATGTTCCCACACATCCAGCGTCAGCAGCGGAGTTTGACCGTGAACGAGGGGATTTTCGGCATTACCAGTTTTGGTAATCTTGAGCGTACCACCATCGTTAACCAGCCAAGCCCAACCACTACCAAATTGGGTTGTCGCAGCAGCTTTAAAGTCTGTTTTAAATTGGTCGAAGCTACCAAAGGCAGCATCGATTTTTGTCGCCAATTCGCCAGTTGGGTTACCACCACCATTAGGCTTCATCGATTTCCAGAAAAAAGTGTGATTCCACACCTGAGCGGCATTATTAAAGATGCCTGCTTTACTGGCATCACCAAAACTACCTTTAACAACATCTTCGATCGACATATCCGCCATCGGCGTATCTTTGGTGAGATTGTTGAGGTTAGCCACATAGGTAGCGTGGTGCTTGCCATAGTGAAACTCAAACGTCTTTGCGGACATATGTGGCTCTAAAGCACTGACATCATAAGGCAAAGCTTCTTGTACGAACGCCATTGGGGATGCTCTCCTAAAAATTATTAGTATTCTCACTCTATGCTGACTATAGCAAATTTAGCTATCCAGAGGCCAGTGAATATACACAACCATGTTTGTCAGAGTGCATTCTGAGGCGATCGACAATCGATGCGATCTTCAAAATCCAGCCTTTTGACTGAGAGAATTACGTACAACTGGCGGATGGTCACGCGTGAATTTACGAGTATAGTTGAGTCATATTAGTTACCCAATAACTACTGCAACTTAGATCGCTATTTACTGGTGGTCTATTTTTTGTGTCTATACTTATCCAGTGTTTATTTAAGTGCGATCTCCAGTTTTAGAGGACGATCGATCCAGTGAAGACCGCATTCGAGCGATCGCCAGCGAAAAATGTCAAGATAGATAGGTAAAACCTGGATTAAATTAGCTAAAGTTGCTATGCAGCCAAATATTGAAATCTACACCTGGCGAAGTTGCCCGTACTGTATCCGCGCCAAAGCGTTGTTGAAGAGTAAGGGTGTCGAGTTTACTGAGTATGCGATCGATGGAGACGAGCAGGCTCGGTCCAAAATGTCCGACAGAGCCAATGGTAAACGATCCGTTCCCCAAATTTTCATCGATGATGCGTACATTGGTGGATGTGACGATCTTCACGATTTAGACGATAGCGGTAAGTTAGATCCGCTACTGGGTATCGCCTGAATTTATTAACCACAAAAAAGCAGCCAAGTCTTGAAATTGGCTGCTTTTTTGCTATATCTATGAGCACGGAGGGATTCGAACCCCCGCTCCTCAGGACCGGAACCTGATGCTCTATCCACTGAGCCACGTGCCCTAACTGCTGAAATTATATCATAACCTATTTGCCAAAGTTCGATCGACTAACTTTCGGAAAAACTCGCAACTGTTGTCACCAGTTAACTTCACTGGAGCTGTGAAGGTGACTTTAAGAAACAACCCCAATCTCTGTGCAGAGATTGGGGTTGTTTCTATGAATGCGGATGGGGAGACTCGAACTCCCAAGGACTAAGCCACACGCACCTCAAGCGTGCGCGTATACCAATTCCGCCACATCCGCTTGTTGAATTTTTCTTGAGGTGCGTTTTATGCGCTTTGCTAACTTAGCACATTTTATTAGGCTAGTCAATGGAGTTGGAAGTTGGAAGAGGAGAGCGGACGCAAGCGTCCGTTTTCTTATTATTCATCTTTCTCTTACTCTTCTCATCGCTCCAAACTCCCAACTATTTCAACTCTGGGACAATCTTTTGACTTCCATCCCACCGAGGAGTAAATCGGTTTCCCTAAGTAGAGCGGGGATTTTGGTGGCATGGGGACTGGCGGCTAGACAGGCTGAAAAATCTAGTGCTTCGATGTTAGTGGCTTTAGCACCAGGAAACCAGTGTCCGCCGTTTTCGAGCAGATTGTAGCGCATTTGGCCGTACTCGATCATGTCATAGGCGATCGCCAGATTTCGCAGCCAGAGGATGGTGTGGATATTGATATTCCCAGGGGTATCTGAAGGGGCTGGCAAGCCCTCTTTCCATGTGCGTACCCACTCTGTCCCCAGTTTACTAGTTGCGGCCTGTTCTAGGCGATCGATAATCGGAGGCAGCAACTCGGTGGTGCGATCGAGCAATGGTAGTGTCTGGAGATGCTCGTCAAAATCGCTGGGTGTGGCGGCACCGATACTGAGGGTATGGATTTGGGGATGACTCAGACAGAAGAGATTGTTAAAAACGATCGGACTGAGGGGTTGGCAGAGTTCGACTAATTTTGCCGATGGTTGGTTGAGTAAGCCGCCTTTATTCGTGGGACTGATAATAAATACACCCAGATCGTGACGAGTGGCCGCTTCGATTGCCGGCCAATTAGTTTGATTGATATAGTACCAAT
>NZ_JANNDR010000560.1:0-3470 GCF_031378165.1 Chamaesiphon sp. OTE_75_metabat_556 | reverse complement strand
ATAGCTGAATTAAGATCTTTGTCTTTTTCGTAAGCCCTGCCCTGACCATACAAAGCTACGGGGTAATCTGGTTTAAGCCAGAGTGCCAAATCATAATATTGGATAGCTTTTTTAATATCCCCATTTTTATTTTCATATTCTTGAAATCCATTGTTGTTGAAAGCTTCAGCAATTTTAGTAGTTCCGAAAGTCATATATAATGTCGCTGACAGCAATGCAAGTGTAGAAAACCCAGTCCATACAGCAATTGTTCGATAGCGTTGATGCTTTCGTTTATTGACACTCGCATCGATAAAATCGTTTGCTTCTGGATTGAAACCCCCCAAAACTTGGTTAAAGGTTTGGTCTTTTCTCAAAGCTAGAACTTGCTCTAATTTCAATCCACTCCATAGCTCATCTTGTGTTTTTTTAGCTTGCCAGAGTTTGACATCATTATTGAGTCTATTTCGCAGAGCGATTGACATTCGGTTGTCTCTAATCCATGCACTCAATGTTGTCCAGGCTGTCAGCAAAACTTCATGGGCAATTTCAATTGTCGATTCCCACGATCGCTCCTCGCCACTGCTAACTAATAGGTTTTCATTAACTAACTGAGCTACCATCTTTTGTTCTAGCGGATCTTTGAACTCGGAGCGATTGGCGCGGCGGCGAATGGGCTTCCATTCTGTTTCGGCTGTTTCATCTCCACCAATGCCTACCAGTTTCAAGAAAATCCGTTTGACTGCAAGTTGTTCTGGTTGCGATAATTTTTGATAAACCTCTTCCACATGCTTTTGTAGCGTTCCGCTAACACCACCTAAATTCCGGTAGTTACTGGTATTCAAAATCCGATCGTCGATGTGGCTTGTCTCTACCTCTGTCTGCCACAGCAGATCTAGCGTATATTGCAACAGGGGAAGATATCCCGCTTGTCCTTGCAGATTCTTAATAATTTCCTCTACTAATCCATTTTCAAAAGTCACCCCATGATGAAATGCAGGTTGTTCGATCGCCAATCTCAATTCATCTGAATGCATTTCGGCAACGATCGGGCGATGCAGATCTGTGAGTTTAATAAATGTGGGATAGGGGCTTAATCGATCGAGAAAATCCGCTCGCATTGTTGCTACAATTTTGACATCGGAATTTTTATTTTTCTCCAACATCCTGATTAATTGCACTAATCCATCGATAAAACGATCGCGCTTCTCCTGCTGACTGAGTGTAAATAGTTCTTCAAATTGATCGATAAAAATAAACCAGAAATCATTGGCAGGCTTTAATCCTGTTACCGCTCTAACTAGAGTCTCAGATTTGCCTTCTAGTAAAAACTGACAATCTAGTTTAGGATAACGAGCGTGCAGAGAGTAATAGAAAGAAGTAAATGGATCTTGGTTGGGAATAAAGGTCAGATCGATAAATTGAGATCCTTTCAATTCTTTTAGTCGGGGAATCATTCCAGCTCGAACGAGCGATGATTTACCACTTCCAGAAGCACCCAAAATTAAGATCGCATTGGTTCGATCTAGCTCTTGAAATCGCTCCTGGAGAAATACATCGCGTCCGAAAAATAACTCTCGATCGTCCGCATCAAAAGATTTCAATCCCTTATAGGGAGAATTAGTGTTAAGTTTTTGTTTTTTTTCTAGTTCTTTTAAGGAATTAACCTGAATAATCTCATTGTAAGTGCCAATACGACCGATCCATCCAATCAGGGTGTTACGATCTCCTGTAGCCACTAGGCTGATTTCTGCTGGATCGGTCATATGGAACCTCCATCGCTACATTGTAAAGTTATCAATCTTATCAATATGTCCGATTAGCTTGTTGTTGTCTCCTGTTGCTGTCATATTCACGATGGTTTTCGATTCGGATGATATTGGTTCTCGATCGACTTCTTGATTTGAGTCCCTTTCGCTCGACTCTCGATCGACAATTGGACGGCTACTTTTCCGATAGAGGAGTACGGGTGTTGAAACTTCTGGAATTCCCTTCAAGTCAATTGCATTACATCCAAACTCATAAGCCCGATCGTAAGGTTCACCTGCACCCAGCGCATCATAGAAACCGATTGAGAATTCGATCGCCGCACGATCTCCAATCGCTCGATTCATCCCAATGACACAGTCGATGTGCTGGTGAATTGCCTCCGCTTGAACATCTGAATAGCAAGCATTTAGTACGACACATTCAATCTTGTCCTGAAACAACCTAAAAAGTTCTGCTAGTGCCTGCGTACTTACTAGTTGCATCTGCCCCGAACTATTCTCCAACGCCACGCCACTATCTCCTGTCCCATGCCCAGAAAAGTGAACGATGTGAGGTTGGCAACCCAATAATATATGGCGCAAATCATCCACCCGCAATGCCGAGCGAGTAATAATTTCAAATCCATCTCTCATTTTGGAGTGTTCCAAACCTGTTTGGATTTCCCTAACTTCTTCATCCAAACGCAACTGTTCGGTATTCTGGGGATTAGCAGACAAGATTAAAATCTTTTTCACGATAACAATCTCCATCGAGGTAGCTAACGACAAAGTTAAGAGAAATGCTTGCCTACTACTCTCTACTACAATATCAGATCGAGCATTATATCAAATGATTTCCGTCAACAAACTTCACAATGTAGGGGATTTAATAAGTTACGAATAGAGAAAATACCAACCACCATATATCGAGTTCTTTTTCATCCAACTTATTTATCTCCTCGATCGAAGTTTTAAAGGTGTACGCTGCTTGGAAACAGGCTGAATCTGCTAATCTACTTGCATAATTGCTCGATCACTATACCTAAAAAACATCCTTTCTCAAATAAATATCACTGAAAACCAACTGTAATGGTTTTAGTAATCCAGTCGGTATTCAGAGTTACTTTCGGTCGAAAAGAACGAGTTATTTGAGGTGGCTCTTTTTCATCTGCCCCAATTTGTGAGAGCAATCGATCGAGTGGACTAATCTGGGGTTCTCCTCCTCTGGTCGCACCTCTGTTCGCCGCTAGCTGTTCGAGTTCTTTTGTGAGAATATTTCCTCGGCTTGCTAATTCTTCATCGAGAGGGGGCAGTTCTAGCCATTTGAAGTTAGCAATTCCTTTGGTGGCAAATAGCTTAATTTTCTCCGTTTTATTTTGATAATCATCTCCTTCAGGCACTGAAAAATTCATCGGCAGATCTAAAATTTGACCTGGAGCTATCTCGTAGAAAGCTGTGTTGATATTCTCAATCGGCAGGAGATTAATTGCCCAAGTAGCTTCGAGATCGAGGATGGCAATGTTTAGGGAAATATCTTCGTTGTTTTTGATGTGGAGATATAATGTCCCAGATTTGAGTTTAATATTGTGACGATCGATAAATGGTTGCTTGTGTTCGTCGAGTAAGTCAAACTCGATCGCTAGTTGGGATTCGGGATTATCTAAAGCTGCGATCGATTTGTATTTTGCTAAATGTACCAGACGTTTCACCACTCGATCGGGAGACTCCGGATCGTCGATACTT
>NZ_JANNDR010000558.1:0-3194 GCF_031378165.1 Chamaesiphon sp. OTE_75_metabat_556 | reverse complement strand
CGCCACTTGGTGTGAGTGCTGGGAACGGGAGTGGGAGCGGCTGATGTCGATCGATTCCCAACAATCGATCGAGTCTAGTGGCGATCAGATCCGCTCTGTGCGACAGCTTTATCAGCAACAATTAGCAACTGTCGATCGATGGCGATCGATGAGCGCGGTGTTGGGGGTGGCTAGAATGTTAATGATCAAACGGAGAATTTGAGAGCGGGGAGTTGGGAGTTTAGGGATTAACTTGAATGCGGCCTTGACAGAGTAATTGGCCAGCCTGAAGATCGAGCTGGTCGATCTGGACATCCGCGCCGAGATCGATTTGGTACTTAGTGATGTCTCGCCCTGGGAGATTGATCGAACAACTAATTTTGAGGGGATCGAGGTCGAGTAGATGTCCGTCACGAATCGCGATCCCCATCGAGATCTCGATCGGCGCGGTGCGCTCGGCTAAAGTGAGATTTCCTTGTAAAATTAAGGTCTGGGGGATAATTTGTAGATGCTGCCAATCAATCTGCCAGTTGGTCTGAGGGAGATCGGTCGCCAGAATTTGACCGAGCAAATCGGTAATGGCTTGGGATAATAGTGGCGCAGCTAGAGAAGTCTGCAAATCGCGTTCGCTAAATTTGACATCAGCTAGCACGGCAATTGGCGCGAGCAAGCACAACGGTTGACCCTTGATGACTTGAGGAAGATTAATCCGAATATCTTCCGCAATCAGATCGATCGATCCCAGTGTTAAGCCTTGATAGATCGCTCCCACCGCCCCCACTGCCACCCGGGGAATCCGACCGCCCAAAATTTGCCGACTGCCGCCAGCGATCGCTACTTGGAGGTCATCGACATGCGATACTTGCGATCGAAGCCAGACCCGACAAGCAGGTGCTAGCACCGAACCCACAATCCCTCTAGTTTGATTTGTCAATTGAGTCGCTCTATAAATATGTAATATTTCTGCAAAAGAGTTTACATGCAAATAGTCGCTAGTTACCAGTGAATAATAGATTAACGGTGTACTAGCGGCAAATCTACTGTGTCTGCAATCTACTCGGTAATCTGCGGTAATGTTCTTTAGCTATCAACTATCAACTAAACTATGGCCGCACGGCTTCAAAAAATTTTATCGCAATGGGGAATTGCTTCCCGACGGCGCGCGGAACAGTTAATCTTGGCTGGACGAGTGCGTGTCAACGGCGAAGTGGCCAAATTAGGACAAACAGCCGAACCGACTACCGATCGAATTGAAGTTGATGGTAAACTAATTGCATTACAGAGCAGACCTGAGCATGTATACTTACTACTCAATAAACCAGTTGGGATAGTCTCCACCTGTTACGATCCCCAAGGTCGGCCGACAGTATTGGACCTACTACCACCACAACTGCGTGAAGATGAAGGAATTCATCCAGTAGGTAGATTAGATATTGATTCTAGTGGTGCGTTGTTACTCACCAATGATGGCGAGCTGACATTTCGACTGACTCACCCGCGTCATAGTATTAGTAAGACCTATGCAGTTTGGGTGAAAGGTCGCCCCTCCGCCACCACACTAGCTGATTGGCGAAACGGGATCGACTTGGACGGTCGATATACATTGCCCGCGCAGGTTGATGTTGTCAAGCAACAGACCGATCGCACTTTGCTGACAATTGTCCTTACTGAAGGTCGCAATCGGCAAATCCGCCGCGTGGCAGATCGATTACGGCATCCAGTTTTACATCTTCATCGTACCAGTATTGGTAATATTAGCATCGATGGAGATGTACCCCAGCAGATCGGTTCCTACCGCCATTTGCAATTAGCCGAGCTTCACAGTCTCCAATTTACTGGGGATCGCACAGATGCAGATTTACTCATCACAGGGGAATCTGCAAGCTGAGAACCAGCGATCCCTGGACTTAAACCCCGACAATTATCCCTTAACACTACCCCACAATCAGCGATCGTGACTCTACTGGCACCGCTCAAGCATATTACCGCTCTCAAGTTTTCTAAACTCTCACCACATCACATTTTCGCTAGTGTCGCCTCTTCCCTAGAGCCTCGTCCCTTGCCAATACCCATCGTCCACGAACCAGCACCCTTGCCACCGACGCCCAGCGAGATCTTGCAAGAGATTGGTGGGGAGTTGCGGCAATTGCGCCAGCAGCGGCAATTGACGATCGAGGATTTGTCGGCACGGACGCGGATTCAGCCACGATTGATTCAAGCGATCGAAGAAGGTCATCTGGAAATGTTGCCCGAACCTGTTTACGTCAGAGGTTTAGTCAAACGCTACAGCGATAGCCTCGGCTTGAATGGGCTGACCATCTCCGCACGGGTACCTCACTGGGCACCCGAAGCCGCCACTTTCGAGCCAACGACCAAACTCCAGTTGACTGGCTTTAATCCGACAATTCGGATTAATCCTTTGCAAATTTATATTGGTTACACGCTAGCGATTGTTTGTGCGGGTGCGGTGACGTCTTACCTGCTCAATAATGCCATCAAACCACCCGCGATCGCGAGCAATGTCATCCCACCACGAGCGGCGGGGATCGCCGTTGTTCGTCCGACCAACTCGCAGCCAGCTCAGAAATTAGCTGATGTCAAAATCGGGATCGCGATTCAAAGTCCGACGTGGGCGCAAATCGGGATCGATGGCACGACTAAATTTACTGGCAATCTCCAGCCGGGAATGCAACTGAGCTGGATTGCGACTAAGCAGGTAACTGTCAATACCAATAATGCTGGGGGTTTGCTGCTGTCTCGCGACGGCCAACCAGCGCAACCATTAGGTAAAGTCGGTCAAAAACTGAGCACGACGGTTAAGGTCAGTAAATAACTATTCTGATACCAATTAAAAAGCAGAGTTAGCAACCAAAACGGTTGCTAACTCTGCTTTTTAATTATCTTTGGTGCATTACGCTTCGCGGTAACACACCCTACAGAGCCTGAGATTTCATCGAGAGCGGGACTTAAATTCTCACAGTTACTTGCTTGTCATGTAGATATTCCTTGATCTCGGCGACAGTAAGTTCGCCATAGTGGAGCAGAGATGCTAGTAATGCGGCTTCGGCATGTCCGTCGGTGACGGCTTGATAGATGTGTTCGCAGTTGCCCGCACCACCGGAGGCAATGACGGGCACTTGGACAGCAGTAGCGATCAATCGGGTCAGATCGAGGTCGTAGCCAGCCTTGGTGCCATCGGCATCCATACTCGTGAC
>NZ_JANNDR010000535.1:0-1838 GCF_031378165.1 Chamaesiphon sp. OTE_75_metabat_556 | reverse complement strand
CTAACGTATTTGAATAGCTGTCCACAACTGGATTAGGCAGATTTAGCAAAGTATCTAGGTGAAAATCCATATTTGGAAATAGGATAAAATTCCGCTATCGCTACATTTTACCCCATTTTCCCCATATTAGCGGGAGAGCCGATGAATCTTCAATCGATCGAGGAATATTAACTCGATTCTGTGGTAAAGACGCGCCATCATCAACCTGGCGATTCTTATCACCAAAGCTTTGCAGTGGCATCGCTTGACTGGGATCTGTAAATAGCGTAGTCGCTAAGATCGAGCCAGCACAAGCAAGTATTGTTAACTTATTTTTATCCATGATCGGCGACCGAGATGAGTGGATGACTTTATCATATCCGACCAAAACTCAAATTTAATTTAGACTAAGTTGCTTCGATCAAACCACTATCCCTATCGCCAATAGTTGCCTTTGTTATCTAGACAGCAAGTTCACCAGCGCGAACTGATTGACGGATGCTGGTGATACAATTTGCACAGCCACAGCCAAAGCGACTGATTGCAGCTTGCTGTAGTCGTCTTTCATAACTTCCACGAGTTGGCAGCTCTTCGGTGTGAGTTGGTAGTGCCGTCTTGCTGCGGTGCATGGGAGCCGCTGCAAGCTGTGGGACACGCTCATTAAATTTGGGAGCTGGTTTAGCATCACTGGGGCTACCAAATAGAGTAATGGCGAGGATAGAGCCGGAGCAAGCTAATAATGTTAATTTGTTGTCGTTGGCGTAGCCTCTCGGTACGAGAATCATGATTTGATGTTCCTGATAAAGTATCGAGTTTTGGCAAGTGCGGTTTTGGCGTTTTTCCAAGAGTCTCCTTTGGAGAGGCTTCGCCAACGCACTTTCCGCTCTGAATCTATAGTTTTCATGAATTTGATAATCGTTATCATTCTCGTGATATGCTAGTGATGTTTCCATCTATACTCACAGTTTATGGCTCGGCATCCCATCTATCTAGTGACAGGGCCATGCGGTTCTGGCAAAACTACCTGGATTCACCAACAACTCATCACCAGCACCGAGCCTAGTGGTTATCTCTGTTTAGGTGCAGATGCTACTCCGATCGATCTGACCTACATTACCGCCACTTGCCCCCAGGTAAAACCGATCTCTACGGGCGCATCTTGGACACAACTCGTCGAGATTCAACCGCTGTATATAGAGATTGCACCACAACTAGATCTAGCTTCTCTACAATTGCCTGTAGATCTCGAATCTTGTGAACGAATCGCAATTGTGCCTAAAGGTTTAATCGAGAGTGAATATCACAATTGGGCGACTAAAACATTGATTAGTGAAGTTACTGAAAAGAATGCAACTCTAACTGCTTCCCCACGCTGGAGATTGACTGGAGAAGTTCTAGATCCAGCTAGCTTGAATGTATTTTGGGACGAATTAATTCAGGGAGCTTACGGGAGTGTTGCTCGTGCTAAAGGGATTTTTGAGATTGTCGATGGTCGATCATTTTATTTTAGTTTTGGAGTAGGTTATCCCAATGTAACTTATTTTGAATTGCCATTACTGCCAGGATCGAACGGGCGACCGACACGTTTTAGTGGACTGGAAGTTGTGGGGGACAAATTGCAAGCTCAAGTAATTATGGAAACCTTACAAGACTGCGGATTAGATGATAATGCCCTGGCTTATTATCAAGAGCAAATTAAATCCCAAATATCAGCAGAATCACCAGAGGAAGTATTAGTATGAAAATAGCAGTGATGTCTTGTATTCATGGCAACTATGAAGCCTTGAATGCGGTATTGTCAGATATCGATAACCAAAAAGCCGATAAAATCTTTTGTTTGGGCGATTTAGTTGGTTATG
>NZ_JANNDR010000527.1:0-1623 GCF_031378165.1 Chamaesiphon sp. OTE_75_metabat_556 | reverse complement strand
CTTTAGACCTCGCTGTAAATAGCGTCGCCGCCCAACAAAGCCATCTTTCCCCGCCACCTTAATTAAGCCCCCAGGATCGAGGACTACAGTGTTTGCCTCTAGCGATCTTTGCCAGACATCATCTTCGGGCGATAATACTAGTGCCTCCCAAGCTCCTAGTTCTGCATAGAGCCGCAATAAACACCAATCTGGCACATTTTCTTTAATTAGACTTTGATAAGTCAACGCCAATGACTCCGCTAGCGTAGAACCCTCTGCCAAAGATTTGTACAACTCCATTGCCGCAAAGATTGCGCCGATATCGCCCACCGGACGACCCCAACCCAATACCGCTGGTGCGCCCTGTGCTACTAGCCCCGCAGCCAGAGAGACAGCACTGCCTCTATTCCCGCTTTCCCCTGTCCGGCAACCAGACAAGAAAATCAGTGGTGGATAGCGGAGCCTGAACGCATCTGCAAAGTCCTGAATACTGGCATCTACTCGATCGCCTTCTAGCGACTCCGTAATAAAATAGGGTACCCCATCTCGGATATCCGCATGTCCGCTGAGATGAAAAACATCAAATCGATCTTTAAATCTGCGCCAGAAGTTCTTCAATTCTTCGACACAACCACTTTCTTCCACCCGCAATTCCATCGCCAATTCGCGCGTCGCATCTAAAATCAAGGCTTCCTCAGCCTCAAACTCCAGCTTAGGATAAACACCCTCTGGATCTGTTGCCATAAACAACGTCTGTAACTGATGTTTCGATGGCTCTCTTGTTACCACTGGGCGATCGAATCCACCCACCACCCGAATCGGCACGATCGATCGAGCCACCAAAAAGCCCTCATAATATAAAATCTCCCACGGCAAACCACCCAGCCGATCCTGACAATCGATCGCAAGAATTAACCCTTGGCGTTGTTGGGCGATCGATCGACTCAGCCACCGTTCCGTACCATCCAACCAATCAAATAACTTGCGCCCCATCTTTGCCAGATCGGGACTATTTTTCGCAAAATCTGTATCGGCAAAATCATATAATCCGGCAATCTCCGCCAGCAGTAAATTTCTCGACTGATACTGGTTTTGTCCCGGCACTCGATAGCGTAGCTCTACAAACTGCTCGTCGATCGGTTTCAATTCCAGATATACAATATTCATCGGGCTACTGCTAGGCTGACATCCTTATGTTACCCATCACACTTCAATTTTTTGACATTACTATAATTCACCCCCAATTCCAGGCTGGAATCGGGGGTGAAGATCGTATTTTTAAAAGATTCTTTAATCGATTGGAATCGATCGACTCTCGTCTAAAATCCGTAAGAAACTCCGACCGACAATACAGGATAAACATTAAATCCCCGCAGATCGTTTTCGGTTTGACGAGCTTGACTATCGATTTGGGCGCGCGTCGTGGCGTTGTTATTAAAACTGGGATTGCTAGCAGTCAGCGAGACTTTCGGCGAACCTGTAAACATCACACCCAGATCGGCATTGAAGCCCAAACCTTCATTAGTCGATTTACCGATCCCGATGCCGAGATACGGCGCGATCGAGTTACCATACGCATACTCACCATTGAGCGTGCCAACACTGCTGGCTGCATACTGATTGCCCGCGATCGTATAAGTACCA
>NZ_JANNDR010000525.1:0-3968 GCF_031378165.1 Chamaesiphon sp. OTE_75_metabat_556 | reverse complement strand
TGAATTTAGTCAATCTCACGCGCTCGTCTTATCTATAGCGTTCCCCAATTGAATCGAGATCTGAAAATCATGAAATTAGCCGATCTCGAAGAATTCGCCGATTAGATCGACAGAGGGTACAAGATTTGTAGATAGCTCGTGTAATAGTCCTAGAGATCGCCTCTAGCATCCAGCCTTCAGGTAATTACGTCTTAGTTGGTGTACGATCGAAATAAGAATGGAGTAAAAGCTATGACTGCTATAAATGATGGATTAAAAGTACAGTCGCCAGAACCAGCACAATTCGAGCGGCATAACTTCATGGAATTGCGCGATGGCGAAGTTAATGAGATCTCCCAAGCGGCAGTTTCCAAAGCACTAGCGCAAAAGGAAGCGATGGGACTGCCCATCACCATTTGGAATAACGGGAACCCCTATCGACAGCATCCCAATGGGCGAATTGAATATATTCAGATTTAATCGCGGTGGCAATCGCTAAGGCAACCCGTTCGTCACATAAAAAATGCCATCACCCAAAATAGTTATGTTTGCGGGGCCAAATGGGTCTGGTAAATCAACCGTTACTGCAAATTTTCAAGCCCTGCCAAATTTTCCGACCAACTATGCCAATGCAGATGAAATCGCCAAAACACTGTCGGGTGATGCAATGGCACAATCCTATCAAGCTGCAAGAATGGTCGAGCAACAACGGTTAGATTGGGTGACTACGAGGCAATCATTCGCCTTTGAGACAGTCATGAGTCATCCATCGAAGCTAATTCAACTGCAACAGGCAAAGGCGGTAGGATACATGGTGGAGGTTTATTATGTGTCCACCATCGACCCCCGTTATAACATTTTGCGTGTCGCCGACCGCGTTAATGCTGGCGGTCATGATGTGCCGCCAAACAAAGTAGTCGAGCGTTACTACCGGAGCCTGTCTCTGTTGCCACTAGCAATTGAAATCGCCGATCGAGTAACATTAGTCGATAACACAGAATTACCGATCGAATGCGCTCAGGCATGGCAAGGAACCGTGCAGCGAACTGTTGCCGCTTGTCCCAACTGGGTAGAAGCAGCAATCGATGCTGTTGGTGCGAGAAAGATATCCAGAGCAACCTGGCAGCAATGGGCTAATGCTGAAGGACTACAAATATTGGCGGCTTCTGCGTGGAGTGGCAGCTATCAAGGGGAGATCGTGCGGATGGACGATCGTTTTCTGTTGCAGGCAGTTGGTGAAACTGTAGTTCTACACGATCGGTTATTGCTCAAGCCAGATTATTCGATCGGTCAAATGCCGTTAATTAGCTATCGTGAAGGTGTTGGATAGTTTGGGCTAGTTCTGAGCGAGAATTGCTTGAAATCTCGCTGCGGTAGCATCCAATTCCGCCTCAATTAAAGCATCTAACTCCGACTGGAGATCGGACGGGAAGGAATCACCGAGATCGCGGGAAAATAGCAAGACGACCCTAACTGGGAAGAATGCCAAACAGCCATTGCCGAAGCACGTCAAGCAGCTAATGACAGCGAAGGTATCTGCATAGAATGGACGATCGATCGTAACCCGTACATTTAATTCTCTTGCTGCTCAAGAATCCTCGATCGCTATATCGGTGCAAACATTGCTACTAAAACTGTTTGCGCGAGAAAATTACCGTTGTCAGTAGTAACAAGACGACAGTATAGAGTACCGCATAACCAGCATTGATTAATAGGGCAGTTGGTTGAGGTAATATGCCATAAACGGCATCATTTTTGAGATCGAGTCGGGAGAGATCGGGTAACACTAAGTACAAGTTATCGGTCATTTGCTGAAAACCAGGATTTTTGGTTACGCCAGCTAGCTTGACCATCCCCTCACTCAAATGCCCGACTAAATAGAAGGAAGACGTCAGTAAGATCGCCAAGATCGAACTAGTAAAGACCCCAAATAGTAAGGCAGCAGCAGCAATCAGACACAATTCGATAAATAGGAATAAGGCTGTCAATAACAGCGGCCCTAATTGATAATTGATGTGTGCCAGACTGAGGATGGTGAGGTAGATCGCGCTCATCCCAGCGACTAGAGTGGCCAAGACCGCAGCCAAACCCAGATGTTTGCCGAAAATAAATTCCATACTGCCGATCGGTTTAGTGACGATCGTAAATACCGTCCGCTTTTCAATCTCTTTATTAATCAGGTTTGTCCCGACAAAAATCGCGATCGCGACCCCCAGCAAATTGGTACTAGCCGCCCCGAAATCAGTCAGGATTTTCTCCTGCGCTGGGCCAGATATCTCTGGCAATAGCCGCCAAGCGATCGACATTAGTACCGCATAAAACCCGATCGTCAAAAATATCCGTTCGCGCATCACTTCGCGAAACACATTGCTAGCTACTGCCCAAATCCGAATTAAACTCATTAGTATTGATGACTTTCTAGACGATTTGACTAACAACCCATGATAATACGCCTTGGGTAATCTGACGATCGCCATGACAACTCGATCGGATATTTAGTCGAGCGCGATTGTTAACTTTGAAAACGTGGGCGTCGATATCGCTTGAGCGTACATTTTTTGATCGCCAGTAACCATTGCTGTTGCTGAAGATTCGGGCTGTGTTGGTAGCTCGACCAGCTAGTGATTTCGCGCGTTCGGATCTGCGTTGCTGCGATGGATCTCGTGCCGCCAACTCCAGACACAAACATAATGGTAGCAAAAGTTACGATTACTAATTTAGGCATAAGCGATCGAGTTTTCCCTAAAGATCTTTAATCTGGCTACTAAATATTACTACCAAGTATGCCTTCTTTAAATCCATGTTGAATAATCCCCTCAGAACATCCGTTTGAAGTGTAAGATGTAAAAGCCATTTGCGATCACCACCACTCTGTAGGCTATGAATGCTGATTTTTCATCTACCTTGTCCATGCTAAGTGCTCAAGAAAAACCAGAACCGACACCACCGACGCCATCGGAGCAGCCCAAACTACAAATCCGGCTCAAGAACGAAGATGGAGTGGTGAAGTTGATCCTGCCTACAGAATCTGAAACACCTGCTTCGGCGGGCTGGAATGAATTGTGGGAACAACTGCAACAACGGTTGCAAGCTGGCAAAAGATTTTGGCAGCCATTAACGGGAGTCCATTTAATAGCTCACGATCGCTTGCTAGATGCCCGACAATTACAAGGAATTGCTGACGCACTAGCTGATGTCTCGCTAAAACTTCAGCTCGTGGCGACTAGTCGTCGCCAAACGGCGGTAGCGGCTGCTACTGCTGGCTATTCAGTGACTCAGCAGTCCGCGATCGCGCCATTATTAGTCCCAGCAGAAGGGGCACCCCCACAGATTGTCGATCCCCTGTACTTGCAGATGACCGTCCGATCGGGAATGGACATTCGGCATGAAGGAACGGTAGTGATCGTGGGTGATGTCAATCCCGGCGGCGAAATTTTTGCGGCGGGGGATATTATTGTGTGGGGTAGACTAAGAGGTATCGCCCATGCTGGTTATCCCAACAATCCCCAATGTCTGATTATGGCATTGCAGATGGAACCAACTCAGCTCAGAATTGCCGATCGCGTCGCTCGCGCCCCCGAAACTCCGCCCCCACAGTTCGAGCCAGAAATTGCCTACGTCACCCCGCAAGGTATTCGGATCGCCCGCGCGATCGATGCCAAAACCACACCCTATTTGCGCGAACTCGCGCTACCAGGCTCCCAGCGAACTGAGTAACCGATCGCGGACAAAGATCGGTGGTAAGTCTAGGCTGACTTAGCTACTTGCCACCGCAGAGCGGAAATTAGACCCCAACCTTAGCAACCAAAATTTAGACGAGCATCACCATTAAATCAGACTTTTATTATTCATAATTTACAGTTCCCAATTTATAATTCATGACTCGTATTATTGTAGTTACTTCCGGTAAAGGCGGCGTGGGTAAAACCACCGTCACTGCCAATCTAGGGATGACCCTCGCCAAAATGGGGCACCGAGTCGCCCTCGTC
>NZ_JANNDR010000523.1:0-8604 GCF_031378165.1 Chamaesiphon sp. OTE_75_metabat_556 | reverse complement strand
GAATGGTTTTCCAAACAAGATACTGCCAATCCTTTGGTACTGATGCCGCTGGCTTTTATTGGTGGTTTAATTGCCAGTGTTTCCCCCTGTATTCTCGCATTGTTACCACTTAACTTGAGCTATATCGGTACCCGTAAGATTACCTCTCGCGGTGATGCTTTTGTGAAAGCGGGATTGTTCGTACTCGGGAATGTCATCATTCTCGGTTTGTTTGGCTTAGTATCATCATTTGCTGGTGCAGTAATGGTGGAATATCGCGGTCATATTAATGTGGTTGTCGGCGCGATTATTCTCATTATGGGTTTTGGCTTATTAGGATTAATTAAAATCCCTTTGCCCGAAATTAATGTCGATGGCTCGAATTTTGGCCCCTTCGGTGTGGGTTTGACTTTTGCTTTAGTTAGTTCGCCTTGTGCGAGTCCAGTCTTATTTGCCGTTCTCGCTGCCGCAGGTGCTAGTGGTTCGCAGTTACTCGCCGTACTGACAATGGCAAGTTATGCCTTTGGTTATACGATGATTATCTTTCTCGCTAGTTTGCTAACTGGATTTGCCAAGCAAGCAAATTTACTATTGAAATATTCGGAAAGCATTACCAAATTCGGTAGTATAGCTCTGATTTTAGCAGGGATTTACTATCTAATTACCGGAGTGCAATGGTTTTTAGGTTAGTTATTTGTTAAATCGATTACTGTAAGAAAGCGATAATAGAACAACTCGTAATTATCGGTTCGGGGCCAGCAGGATATACAGCGGCAATCTATGCCGGACGCGCTCAATTGCAACCATTGATGTTTGAAGGTTTCGTAGCTGGAGGATTGCCAGGTGGTCAATTAATGACGACCACCGAAGTAGAGAATTTCCCTGGTTTTGCTGATGGGATTCAGGGGCCAGCATTGATGAAGGAAATGCACCAACAGGCTGTGCGGTGGGGAGCCAAATTAATTACTGATGATGTAGTTAAAGTAGATTTTAGTCACAGACCATTTACAATTACCACTGACGATCTCGAAGTCAAAGCTCAGGCAGTAATTATTTGTACTGGTGCGACTGCCAAACGGTTGCATATCATCGGCGAAGAACAGTTTTGGAATAATGGGATCTCTGCCTGTGCAATTTGTGATGGTACTAATCCCTTATTTAAGGATGTCGAAATTGCCGTAGTTGGCGGTGGTGATTCGGCAGCAGAAGAGGCTTTATATTTAACTAAATATGCCAGTAAAGTGCATCTATTAGTCAGAAGCGATCGATTGCGGGCTTCTAAAATCATGCAGGAACGAGTCTTAAACCACGATAAAATTCGCGTGCATTGGCAAGCCTTACCAATTAGTGTCGATGGTGATGATGTCCTCCGCAGCGTGCAGATTCAAGACCAAAAATCTGGCGCACTGACTGAATTAAAAGTTGGTGGTTTATTCTACGCGATCGGGCATACACCCAACACCCAACTTTTTCAAGACAAATTGGATTTGGATGACAAAGGTTATATCAAAACTATTGGTAAAAGCACTGCCACCAATATTGCAGGTGTATGGGCGGCTGGCGATGTCCAAGACCATATTTATCGTCAGGCAATTACAGCAGCAGGCACGGGCTGCATGGCTGCACTAGAAGCCGAACGATGGTTAGCAGAAATTAATTAATTAGCAAATATAATTTAGAGGCAATTTAAGATGTCAGCATCAACTTTTTTCCAAGGTCGTCTAGCTTTTGAACAATTGCAAAGTGAATCAACTAAATTGATTCTAGTCGAAGTCAGCGCACCTCACTGTAGCTCTTGCGATACGCTCAGACCTGTTTTGCATCAACTAGCCACCGAACAAGATGGCAACTTCGATCTAGTGGAAATCGATATGACTGAAGAGCCAGATCTGGCGATCGATCTTGGCATTCGTAGCGTCCCAACAGTGGTACTATTTAAAGGCGATCGACTGCTGGAAAAGATCGTTGGCTTGAAGCCGAAAAAACTATATGTAGAAACAATTCAAAAATGGGTTCACTAAACCTGTCCGCTAGAACTCGAATAGGATCGTCATTTCCTTTTTACACAAACCCTCTTCTGAAATGACTTTCGAGTAATTTAGCATCCTTAACCCGGTGGTTGTTTCCAATGCTACTCAACCCCCTAGTTAGAGAAAAGGTAGATTTTTGGGTGAGGGAAAATCCGCCCAATCGGGTAGTTGTAGTTTCCGCGCTTGTCTTTGCCAAAATAGTGCCATGATTAGCCCAAAACCTAAGCCACTTATTGAACCAATAAACATCGCAAACATCGTCAATAGTAACGAAAAACCAGCAATTATGGTACCACCACCTAAAAACCAATAGATAAAGTGTGGCACAACTCCCATGAAAAGTCCCATCAAGCAGCCATAAGGGACTCCCGCAACTACCACTCCAGTCCAGAAGGGGAGAAAGTATGGTGGGGGAGTCTCAAACCCCAATAACTAGAGTAGCTGACAGGCAGGTGGAATTGCATTCGATCGCCAATAACCGCGATCTCGTAGCAGTTGCTTGAAGTGGGCAACTTTCTGTTTGTGGGTCATCGATTCAAGTCCTACACTGAAAATATTTGATAATAGAGATATCTAATCATATTCAAAATTTTATGACGGCACTAATACCAACACTCAATACACCTAGCCCAATCCAGCTTTGGCAGTGGATTACCGAACCACTCAAGTATTTGCACGATTGCGATCGACAATGTGGCGATATGTTTGCCGTCAGTATGACTGGGGCATTCAAGGGTGCGGTATTTATCAGCGATCCGCAGGCGATTCAGCAGCTTTTAACCAGTGATAACAAACAATTTGCCGCACCTGGTTCGATCAATCAAATCTTAAAGCCTTTTTTAGGAGAACGCGGTGTGATCTTACTAGATGCTGGCGAACATCGTCAGCGGCGACAGTTATTGATGCCCCAGTTTCATGGGGAAAAAATTCGAGCTTATACCGAGTTAATTTGTGCAGTGACGCAAGATCTGGTGGCCGGATGGCAGGTTGGTGAAACTATCAATCTCCGCGCGGAAATGCAGTCAATTTCGCTCTCCGTAATTTTACAAACTGTATTTGGACTATACAAAGGCGAACGGTACGATCTCATTCGAGATAAATTACTCAAAGTGATCTCATTGATTGACTCACCAATCAATTCTAGTTTCTTATTTATGCCCTTCTTGCAGCAAGACTTAGGAGCATGGAGTCCGTGGGGACGATTTTTACGAGATCGAGCCGAACTAGATCGGTTAATCTATCAAGAAATTGCCGATCGACGGCGCAATTATCAACCAGATCGATCGGATATTTTAAATCTATTAATTGGCTCTCAAGATGCTGAAGGGAATGGGATGAGCGACATCGAGTTGCACGATGAACTGATGACGTTACTATTTGCCGGACATGAAACCACCGCAACCGCGCTCTCGTGGGCAATTTACTGGATTAATTATCTACCTGAAGTCAAACAGAAATTAGCGGCAGAAATCGCCACATTAGGGACAGAACGCGATCCGCTGACGATTAGCAAACTCCCTTATTTAAATGCAGTCTGTTCGGAAACATTGCGGATTTATCCAGTCGGCATGTTAACATTTCCGCGCATTACTCAGGAGCCAGTATCTTTGCAAGGATACAACATTCCCGTCGATACAGTAGTTGTCGGCTGTATTTACCTGACCCATCATCGGGAAGATCTCTATCCCGAACCGCATTTATTCAAACCGGAACGCTTTCTAGAACGTCAATTTTCTCCCTATGAATATCTACCCTTTGGTGGTGGTAGCCGTCGCTGTATTGGTATGGCATTAGCTCAATTAGAAATGAAGTTAGTTTTGGTGGAAATGCTTGCACATTGCCAACTGGAACTCGTCAGTAAATCACCAGCAATTCCAGCTCGACGCGGCGTTACATTAGGGCCAAAAGGTGGAATAGAGGCTAAAATAATTGCTAAGAAATAAGTCCAAATAGTTAGGAGTTGGGAGTTGGGAAAAGATGGTATTTCACAATTCAAGAACGTGTTGTATAGATCGACCTATAATTCTAGAACAACAGGCGCATGGTCGCTGGGTTGGACTAATTTGCGCGGCTCGATATCGATCGAGCAACTGGTGGCTCGATCGAGTAAATCTGGAGTCAGATACAGATGATCGATCCGCCAACCGCGATTGCGTTCAAATCCCTGTTGACGATAATCCCACCAGCTAAAATGTCCGCCAGTACTGGTAAATTTCCGAAAGCTATCTTGGAAGCCTAAATCGATAACTGATTTACGTAATAATTCGCGTTCGGTGGTAGTTGCCATCACTCGATCCAAGGAGACAGTTTTGCTATGAATATCAATATCATCCAAGGCAATATTAAAGTCTCCACAGACACAAATTGACTGCTGACCGGACGTGATCGAGTGTTTTAAATACTGACCTAATAACTCCAACCATCTTAGCTTGTAAGCGTACTTATCGCTACCGATTGTGTTTCCATTCGGGACATAGAGATTGACAATGCGGACGCCATCGAGACTGCCGGCAATTACCCGTTTTTGTTCGTCCAAGTCGCCCACTAATTCTGATGCTAATACCCCACCAAACCCGCGACTCACATCCGTCAGTGGCTGCTTGCTAAATATGGCGACGCCATTATATGATTTCTGTCCAGAAACATATACCTGATAACCACAAGATTCGATCGCCGCGATCGGAAATTGCTCGTCGGTGGCTTTACTTTCTTGGATGCAAAGCACATCAACCGGATGTTGTTGCAACCAGTTATTCACAATCTCTAGCCGCGTCCGAATTGAGTTGACATTCCAAGTTGCAATTTTCATTCTAGGGGTAGGAAGTGGATAGTGGATAGTGGATAGTGGATAGTGGATAGTGGATAGTGGATAGCGATCTCGAAAATCTTAATTGATCGATCGATTATTAATTAACTAGCTAATTCTTTTGGCATGATAAATACTCCATCTATATTAGCTTCGAGATCGACGGCTTTTATGACTGCATCGATATTTAATTCGCCGTAGATATGTGGGAATAAATTATTTTGATCTACGCCTTCATCGCGAATTTCGGAGGTGACTCGATCGCGATCTATGACCAGAATCATCACATTTTGAAGACCCGTAAAGAATCGATTTGCCGAGCCGACAACTTGAGCCAGCGTAGAACAGTGAATGAATCCTTCCGTCGCTAATGTATCGCTGCGATAACTACCTAAATTCTTGGCTTTTGTCCAGCGATCGGCAAGGGTAATATGCAGAATAGTATTCATAAATATATTAATAATTACGCTAGTTTAGAGCGATGTCAAAATTGTCGATACATCTTGTGGACGAACGTGATAATACCATATTCTTGCTGGCAAAACTAAGACGATCGGTCCATTCCCACAGTTACCCAAACAACCACAACCTTCAATGCTAATTTCTGGCGAACTCAGCGTGCGAACAGCCGCCAATACAGCGGCAGCACCTTGTTTTTTACAGGTGCGATTTTGGCAAATCAAGATGCAAGTTGGTTCGTTCATACCGATCGCGATCGCTAAAATTCACTAAATTATAGCTGCCATCTATCAACTATTCACTCCCAACTCCCCATTCCCAACTAACCCAACCATTGCTGAATAGTTTGATTGAGTAGTTTGAGCTTGACTGGCTTAGTGAGATAGTCATCTGCGCCAGCATTCAAGCATTTATCGCGATCGCCATCCATAGCCAGAGCGGTGAGTGCCACGATCGGAATTTTTGCTAGTTGGGGATGTTGACGGATGCGGGAGATCGCCTCCAATCCGTCCATCCCTGGCATTTGAATATCCATCAAAATCAGATCGGGATAGTACTGTTGGGCAAGTTGGATCGCCGCTGCGCCATCTTGAGCGACGATCGGACGATAGCCTTTCACGGTGAGATAACTAGAAATCGTATTAATATTTAGTTCGTTATCTTCGACGATCAGGATCAATGGTGGTTCGGGGATCTCTTCAACGATCGTGCCTGACGCAGTACCGAGATAGTCCGGCATCTGCAACGGATCGGTCATATTACCGCCGCCGTGCCAAATCGGTTCGGCTACCAGACAAGTATGTGGTAAGGACACCTCGATATAATTGCCTTGACCGATGATACTCTGGCTAGTGAGCGTACCACCATGCAATTCGACGATCGGGTTGACGAGCATCAAGCCGAGACCGACATGATGGCTATCGTTGGTATAGCCTTTCATCGGGAGGCCGGGGAGACTCGATCGACCTAATTCATCCTCGTTCGGAGTAGCTAGAATCTGTTTGCTAGTATCGATCGCGGCAAACCGGATCGCGGAATTGGCATCTACCGTCGTCCCGACTTGCTCCCTAGTCACTGTCAATTTGACCTGACCACCAATCGGGGTCGCATCGATCGCCCGATCAAGTAAATTAATCAATACTTGGCGCATCCGTTGGAGATCGACACAAATTGCACCAGCATTAGCCGGAATATTTGTCTCTAATTGAATCTGTTTTTGGATCGCGTGGTGTTTGACAAAATTAGCACTAAACTGACACAGTTCGGCCACCAAAACTTGCGTCAGTTCTAGTTCTAGCTTTCCGCCTTGAATTTGAAACAGATCCGTCATGTTATTAACCAATGCGAGTAAATAGCCCCCACTGCGATCGATCGTCGTCACTGCATTGAGTTGTCTCTCGTTCATGACTCCGAAGACTTCTTCTAATAAGGCTTCTGACATGCCCAAAATGCCATTGAGCGGGTTGCGAAATTCATGACTGAGTGTGGCAATGAATTCATCTGTAAAGTAGTTCGCTGCCCCTCTGGGAGCGTTAGTGTGCACATCATTTGAGGTCGATGGCCGTAACTGAGGATAACGTTGTTCGAGTTCGATGATTTTGGCAGTATCTCCCGATCGCACGTAGCAATCGCGGGCATCTTGTAAATAGACTGTGGCAATTTTTGCTTTGCCCCAGGCCGCATAAAATTGACTGGCGCGTTCGTGAGCGAGTGCTTCGGCTGTTAGGGATTGATCGATTTGAGCGGCGAGGATGGAGGATTCTAATCGATCGATTTCGATTGCATATTCTGCCCAAGTTTTGGCTTGGGCTGCTTCTACAAATTCATACTCATCTCGATCGTTCATGTGCAAAAATTCACGTTAATATTTGATTTTTATCTAGTTTTTGCAAGTCGAACCTAGCATCTAGCCGCTACTAGTGATTCTCAAACACCGTTAGTATATCCGATCGAGCTAACCAGATCGCATCTCAACGCGCGTGGTTAGCTTCATTGAAAAACTATTTCTGCAAAGATTAGCAACAACGATCGACTAAATCGAGATCTTAGCACTAGCTTTGAAGGCTGGTAAATATTTCACTAAACTAGTTGGATCGCGCGATCCAACTGCTACATATTTAGTATACCCACATCGTCCGTCGATCGATTACAAAAAAGATTTCTTTTGTCATTACTGCAAATTTACACCTCACCATGGTTGAACCCTTAACTGCTAATTTAAGTCCAGACACTCTTGAATGGTGTGATATAGCTCGCAAAGTTTGACTGGCTTGGCTAAATATCGATCGACGACAGCAGCCAGCCATTGTTCCCGTTCGCTGGTGGTGGCAACGGCGGTAGCCAGCGCAATCATCGGGATATAGACTTGGGTTGAGTGGTGACGAAGCCACTCGATCGGGGGAATGCTGTCCTCAGACATGTGCAGATCGATTAAAATCAGGTCTGGATGATGGCTTTGAGCTAGTAAGATTGCCTGTTGCTCGCTGTGGGCGACGATCGTCCGATCGCCTTTGGTATGCAGATAGCTGGTGAAGGTATCGATCGTGACCGCGTTGTCTTCAACTAGCAAGATTGATGGTGCTGGCGGCAGGGGGTGACTCGATCGATCCAAGGTCAAACCAAGATCCGCCGCAGCGACCGCCAACTCAGGCTGGGGGATCTCGACTGTAAAGCAACTACCGCAGCCGATCTCACTCTCGACGACGATCCGACCGCCGTGTAATGGCTTGTTGTCTGACTAACAGTAAGCTCGACTTACACAACTCCGCGAAGGACACCTGGGTGATATTTAGTTCGAGTTTCCCGGCGGCAATCTTGGAGACATCGAGGAGATCGTTAATCAGTGATAATAAATGCTCGCCACTTTTAGCGATCGTCGAGATCGAACTTAGTTGGCGCGGATTGAGGTCGCCAAATAGCTGTTCTGCTAGGGCTTCAGACATGCCCAAAATCGCATTTAGAGGGGTGCTCTGGTTGAGAGTAATTCAAGCATGGTGACAGGACGATTGATGAAACCCATTGCCATTGAAGGAGTTTCTTTCTTCCCAAGTCCCCAATGTGGTCTGACCCAATTATGAATCATTCGTTGCATATCCAATACTCTTTGTAATCCTTTGACTGCCTTTACATACAAATTCTGCCTTCTGCGGTATCCACTAGCTCGTCTCCAAAGAGAGCTATTTTGAGCTTCATTATGATTAGCATGTACATCTGATTTAGGGCTAGTTGCTGTAAATGGATGCTCTTGTTTTAGCCATTCAATGCACTTCATTTCTCTACGATGTATACTCCCCCTCTATTATACTAATCACCCTATTCCTGCACAGTGCC